>JAPHTQ010000046.1 GCA_026196275.1 Gammaproteobacteria bacterium | reverse complement strand
GCGCTGGGGGGCCTGGGGGTGGTATCGGGGGGCACTCTCACTGCGCCCGTTGATGTTGCCATGCAGGAACAGGGTCAAGCCGCCGCCTTGCAGCATTCTGCCGAGCCACTCCCGTTCGGCGTTGCAGTGGGGCAGCGGGGGGAGCAGATAGAGGGGGTGTCGCGATTGCCTCGGTGCTTCGGCGCTGGCAGCGAGCTGCAGCAGGTGGCGCGTGTTGCGGTCGACCAGTCCCCGTTCGTGCAGCTCGTCGTGCCAGGCATGCCACAGGGTGTGTACCAGTTGCGCCTCCCGATCGAGTGCCTCAAGGGGCTGTTGGTCCAGCCCATAGCCGGAGGCGAGACGCCGGGTAAATTCGCTCAGGTCACGGGGCAGGCCGACCTGGTTGAGGGTCAGCTCATCGAACAGGGTCAGAAGACTGTCCGCCAGCGCCCACAGGTTGCCTTCACCAAACAGCCCGCCATGCTGGCGCAGTGCGCCGAGCAGGATCAGCTCCCGGCGATAGTCGCTGACCACCGTGAGATTATCGAGGTCGTAGCGATTGAGCCAACTGTGCCAGCTCTGGATCTGCGGACCGAGCAGGGCGGGGTAGCCCAGTTGCGCGGCCTGCTGCAGCAGTAGCTGGCGCAGTCGCACCGCGGCACTCATCTCCGGCAGCAGTACGGTGACATGTTCCAGGCGTGGCAGACTCTCGCGGTGATCCTGCAGCAGGGTGCGCGCGATGGCCTCCAGTGGGTCATCGCTCCAATGGAGCAGATGCAGGCGTTCGGTGCTGTGGTTTTGCTGGTTCAACATGCTCCCCGGGATCGCAAAACGCCTATTAAACCACAGCGGTGGTGTGCAGTCCGAGGGGTAATGAGGGCACTCAGCGCTCCAGGTATTGAAACTTGTCCTCGATCCCGTTCCACTCATCGGCCTCGGGCAGGGGGTCCTTTTTTTCACTGATCACCGGCCACTGCTTTGCCAGTTCGGCATTGAGCTCAAGGAATGGCTGCTGTTCCGGAGCGAGCTCATCCTCCGGCAGGATCGCCTCGGCGGGGCACTCCGGTTCGCACAGTGCGCAGTCAATGCACTCCTCGGGGTCGATCACCAGACAGTTCGGCCCCTCATGAAAGCAGTCTACGGGGCAGACGTCGACACAGTCGGTATATTTACAGCGGATGCAGTTCTCCAGCACCACGAAGGTCATGGCGGTCTCCTTGTGTTGAGGTACTTTCAGTTGAGCATAGCTGCGGCTCACTGTTTTGCCAAAGCGTCCCTGGCCTGGCGCAGGGCTTTGTGCAGCTTTTTCCCCTTGCCGCTACAGTAGCGGTTGAGAAATTGTTGGCGCAGCGCATGGCGCTGCCGCTTGAGAAGTTTGTCTGCCTGTTTGAGCCTTTTTATCTGTTCTGTCGAGGCGTTCTGCCGCAGTTTTTTCAGCCTTCCCTGCAGTACCACGATATCGTGATAATCCCCCAGTAGATCCTGAAAAGCCTTCAATCGCGTCACTGCTTTGGCGCTTGCCGGAGACGCCTCACTGAAGGGCTCCAGCAGATAGCGCAGCTGTTTACCGGCGATCCGCAACTTATGTGCGGGCTTGTCCCGCCAGCGGCGGCAGAGGCCCTTACGGCCCTTCTTCAACCGTTTGGCACGGCGTTGCAGCAGTGCCGCGGCAAGCTCGCCCAGCGGCTGTGGCGGCAGCTCCTTGCGCAACAGTTGCGCCGGTGTATCCAGTGCCGGGGCGAGACTCTGCCACGCCATCGGCAGATGTTCGTGCAGTTGTCGGTACTCGTTTTCGAGCTCCTCCCGCCACGCCTGCTCCAGCCAGGGCAGCTCCAGACTGTTGTTGCGCACCATCGCCAGGGTGACCTCCAGATCGCGGGCGTGGTTGGTGGTTTTTTGCAGCCGGCGAAGTTCGTCGGGAAGGGTGGAGTCAGGGACAATGGCCGGGGCGAAGGCGACGAACAGGCTGTGTAGCCGGCGCATCGCCACGCGCAGGTCGTGCAGCGCCTCGGCATCGCCGATTTGGACGAAACGTGCACACTCTGCATCAATGGCCTGGCGTTTGCGTTGCAGCAGGACGGTCAGGCCGGCAGTGACATGGATTTGGCTCAGTGATTGGGGAGATGTTTCCATTGTCATCTCAGGTCTTGTTCAGTTGGCGCAGCTGTTTCGGCTGCAGCAGCCAGTTCAGGGTTGCGCTGCCGTTGTTGACGCCCTGGGTGAATTCCAGCAGGGCCGCGCCGCCCTTTTTCAGGGTGATAAATGCCTGCTCCTGACCACAGAGTAGCAGGGCGACCAGGGTGCTGAGCTGCGGTTCGTGTCCGACCACCACCAGTAGCCCGTCTGACTGCTGTTTCTGCAGCACTCTCACCAGCCGGGTCGGCGGGTGGCTCGGCGCCAGCTCGTCGCAGAGTACCAGCGTGGGGTCCTGGTAGTGTGCTGCGAGGATCTCCGCCGTTTGGTGGGCGCGCAGCAGCGGACTGCTGAGGATTAGCACCGGTCTGTCGCAGAGCGAGCGGATGCCGGCGGCGGTCTGTTCCATGCGCTGTCTCCCCTTGCCGGTGAGGGGACGCTTGCCATCGCTCAGGCCGTGCGCGGCGGCCTCCTCGCGTTCGAGGGCGATGGCATGGCGCACTACAAGCAGTTGTTGAGGCATGCGCTCCTCCCGATTTGCTGTAACGGCTATGGTGGAGTTTCCATGTGTGGTGCGGTCACACACCCAGTCTACTACGTGAGGAGTCTCTTGAGGCGATAGAGCTCGTCCAGCGCCTGGCGCGGGCTCATGTTGTCGGGGTCAAGTTGGCGTAGTGCGTCGATGATCGGTTCAGACTCATCGGTGCCGGGAGTGGAAGAGGGGGAGGTGAACAGGCCAAGTTGACGCTCGGGCGCTTCGCTCTCGATGGCACTGCTGTTCTCCAGCGCGATCAGCTTCTGCCGTGCCGCAGCCACTACCTGCCGCGGCACGCCGGCCAGTTGCGCCACCTGCAGGCCGTAGCTCTGGTTGGCCGGTCCCTCCTTGACCGCGTGCATGAAGATGATCTCCTCGCCGTGCTCGACCGCATCGAGGTGGACGTTGGCCACATTGGGCAGCGACTCGGGCAGGGTGGTCAGCTCGAAGTAGTGGGTGGCGAAGAGGGTGAAGGCGCGCAGCTCGGTGGCCAGGTTGCGGGCGCAGGCCCAGGCCAGCGACATGCCGTCGAAAGTAGAGGTGCCGCGGCCGATCTCGTCCATCAGCACCAGACTCTGTTCGGTGGCATTGTTGAGGATGTTGGCCGTCTCGGTCATCTCCACCATGAAGGTGGAGCGGCCGGTTGCCAGATCATCCGAGGCGCCGATACGGGTAAAGATGCGGTCCACCGGGCCGATACGGGCGCTCTCGGCCGGGACGAAGCTGCCGATGTGGCTGAGTAGCACGATGAGCGCGGTCTGGCGCATGTAGGTCGATTTGCCGCCCATGTTGGGACCGGTGATGAGCAGCATACGTCGGCTGTCGTCCAGCAGAATATCGTTGGGGACGAAGGGGGTCTCCAGCATCTGCTCAACCACCAGGTGACGGCCGCCGCGGATGTCTAAGCCGGGCGCATCGCTCAGCTCGGGGCAGGCGAGGTTGAGGGCGTCGGCCCGCTCGGCGAGGTTGTTCAGCGCATCCAGTTCGGCCAGCGCCGCGGCGCTCTGCTGCAGCTCGCCCAACTCCTGGCAGAGGCTATCGAGCAGCTCCTCGTAGAGCAGCTTTTCGCGGGCGAGGGCGCGCTCGGCGGCAGAGAGCGCCTTGTCCTCGAAGCCCTTGAGCTCGGGGGTGATGTAGCGCTCGGCGGCCTTGAGGGTCTGGCGGCGGATGTACTCATCAGGCACCTTGTCGCCCTGTGCCTTGGTCACCTCGATGTAGTAGCCATGAACCCGGTTATAGCCCACCTTGAGGGTGGGGATCCCGGTGCGCTCCTTCTCCCGCGCCTCCAGATCGAGCAGGAACTGGCCGGCGTTCTCGCGGATGCCGCGCAGCTCGTCCAGCTCGCTGTCGTGGCCGGGGGCGATCACCCCCCCGTCGCGGATCAGCACCGGCGGCTCGTCGATCACAGCCCGCTCAAGCAGGGTGTGGGTCTCGGGGTAGTGGGCGATACGTTCGAGGATGTCGCTGAGCAGCGGCGCATCGAGCCCGGCGAGCAGCGCATGCAGTGCCGGCAGTCGCCCCAGCGCAGTGCGCAGTTGAGTCAGGTCGCGCGGTCGGGCCGATTTGAGGGCGATGCGGCTGAGGATACGCTCGATATCGCCGATGCCGCGCAACTGCTCGCGCAGCGGGTCGAACAGATCCTGCTCCAGCAGGGTAGCGATCACCTGCTGGCGCTCTTTGAGTCGCCGGCGCTCCCGCAACGGCCGGTTGATCCAGCGGCGCAGCAGGCGGCTGCCCATCGGTGTGGCGCTGCGATCCATCACCCCGGCGAGGGTGCGGCGGTTGTCGCCGCCGAGGTTCACCTCCAGCTCCAGGTTGCGGCGGCTGGCCGCATCCAGCAGCACCGCGCCGTCACGCTGCTCCACGCTCAGCCCGCGCAGATGGGGCAGCGCGGTACGCTGGGTCTCCTGGACATACTGCAGCAGGACGCCGGCGGCAGCGATAGCCAGGGTGAGCCCCTCGCAGCCGAAACCGCTAAGGTCACGGGTGCCGAACTGGGTGGTGAGTCGGCGTTCGGCCGCTTCGTGATCGAAGTGCCACGGCGGTAGTGTCCGGCAGCTGGCCGCGTGTTCCAGTGTCAACCCCTCGGGCAACAGCAGCTCCACCGGCCGCAACCGCTCCAACTCCGCGTTTAATGCCTCCTCGCCGTGCATCTCCTGCACGCTGAAGCGGCCACTGGTCAGGTCCAGGGTGGCCAGGCCGTAGCGCTGCTCCTCGGCGGCGATGGCACTGATCAGGTTGTCACGCCGCTCCTCCAGCAGCGCCTCGTCGGTCACCGTGCCGGGGGTGACGATGCGCACCACCTTGCGCTCCACCGGCCCCTTGCTGGCAGCCGGATCGCCGATCTGCTCGCAGATCGCCACCGACTCGCCGAGGCGGATCAGCCGTGCCAGATAACCCTCCACCGCATGGTAGGGCACGCCGGCCATCGGGATCGGCTCCCCGGCGGAGCTGCCGCGAGCGGTAAGGGTGATATCCAGCAGCTCCACCGCCCGTTTGGCATCGTCGTAGAACAGCTCATAGAAATCCCCCATGCGGTAGAACAGCAGCATGTGGGGGTACTCCGCCTTGATCCGCAGGAATTGCTGCATCATCGGCGTGTGGGCGCTCGGGGCGGTGGTTCTGTTCGGGTTGTTTTTCATCCGCTCAAGTGTATCGGAAAAGGCCGTTTGCCGGCCAGATAGTCGCGAGGTTTGATTTGCGCCGGGGAGCTTTCCATACTGAAGGCGAGTACGGGTAGAGTCGCTGCCTGCGAGGAAGAGCTGTTAATGAGGAGTAGAGTGCTGTGATGAGTCCCGATGACAAGAGCCTGCAGGCGGAGGCGCAGGAGGTGGCCGAGAGACTGTGTCGTCGCGGCTGGCTGCTCGCCGCGGCCGAATCGTGTACCGGTGGTTGGTTGGCCAAGGTCTGCACTGATCTGCCGGGAAGCTCTGCCTGGTTCGAGCGTGGATTTGTTACCTACACCAACCAGTCCAAGCAGGAGATGCTCGGGGTGAGGGCGGAGACCCTTGCCGCGCACGGTGCGGTGAGTGAGGCGACGGTGACGGAGATGGCGGCGGGGGCGCTGCACAATAGCCGCGCCCAGATCAGTGTGGCGATCAGTGGCATTGCCGGTCCTGGTGGGGGCAGTGCCGAGAAGCCGCTGGGCACGGTCTGTTTTGCCTGGGGTATCGAAGGGGAAGCACCGCAGAGCGAACGCTGTCGCTTCGATGGAGATCGCGAGCAGGTGCGGCGTCAGGCGGTGTTGCATGCGCTGCAAGGGGTGGCCCGGAGGCTGGATGACTGAGACTGCCAGCCAGCGGCTCTTTTTTGCCCTTTGGCCCGGCGGGGTGCAGCGCGAGCAGCTGGAGAGATACCGCCCGTTGCTGCGCGGCTGCGGCGGACGCCCGATCAGACCGGAGAACCTGCATCTGACCCTGGCCTTTCTTGGCAATGTCGATGAAGCCACCCGCAAGTGTCTGGAACAGGCGGCCGATGCGATCACTCTGCCGCCCTTCACCCTGAAACTGGACCAGCTCGGTTTCTGGCGCAGACCCCAGGTGATCTGGCTTGGCCAGGAGCCGACCCCCGAGCCGCTGCTGGCGCTGAGCGGTGAGTTGAAGAGGGCGATGTTGGCCTGTGGACTGGAACCGGATCCGCGGCCATTCCGCACCCATCTCACCCTGCAGCGCAGGGCGCACCGCACGCCCCGGTCACGCGAGGTACCACCGCTCGAATGGCCAGTCGACAGCTTCATGCTGGTCGCCTCCGAGACCAGGCCCGAAGGGGTGGTGTATGAGGTGGTGCGGGAGTGGAGGCTTGGAGTTGTAAGTTGAAAGTTACAAGTTCCAAGTTGGAATGGGGGGGAGGGGCGTATTAGACCTGAGTCTGGCTTATCTGCGAGGGATGTGCACAAAGATTGTATAAGGCACCAAACCGTCAAATGCGCCTCTTTCAACTTTCAACTTATCTAAACGCCCACTCTGCGAACGGCTCTACCTCGGCGCGGTTGGCGACGACCAGCTGGTAGGCGTTGGGGTTGCGTGAGTGGTCGGCCGTGGTGTCCACTCCCAGCTGCTGCAGCAGGTAGCCGAGCAGGGCGCGACGCACCTCGATGGTGATGACACCCCCC
Source organism: Gammaproteobacteria bacterium (assembly GCA_026196275.1). Classification (GTDB taxonomy): domain Bacteria; phylum Pseudomonadota; class Gammaproteobacteria; order Thiohalomonadales; family Thiohalomonadaceae; genus JAPHTQ01. The sequence continues at coordinate 36,647 of JAPHTQ010000046.1, read as the reverse complement.
TCTGCTCCGTAGTCTATCAACAGATTGAGCCGCTTCCTCTCCGGCAGGTCGGGATGGGGCACCAGCTGCAGCACCAGGGTCTCCACCCACTCCTCATCGAACTCGGCGCTCGACTCGGCCGCCGGCTCCAGCATCTGCGCTTCGACGATGCGTGACAGCACGAAATCCCGGAAATCGAAGGTCTCTTCACTGTAGGCACGGATGTGCCAGCGCAGGCCGTTGTGGGCCAGTGAGTGGGGTTCGATGATGCGCGCCTCGTCGCTGTTGCGGTCGGAGAGGGAGCGGTAGTGCAGACGCAGCTTCCTGCGCTGCGCCACGGCACGCGTCACCTGGGCGGTGATCGCCTGATCCGGCAGACGGGCGGGGATCGGCAGGATGTGTGCCGGGATGCCGTAGATCGGTGTCTGCCCGTAGGGGCCACTCATGCCGGTGAGGTTGTGGGCGATCATCGGCAGCACCGTGGCGGGGGAGAGGTCAGCGACGATCGCCTGAAAGGTGGGGCCGGGAACGTAGCCGAACAGTCCCTGCTTGTAGATCAGGTTGTCGGGGGCCAAGCGGCCATAGAGGCCCAGGTCTTTGGTGGCCGCCGCATCGGAGACGCCGAAGGCGCGCGCCACATCGTTGCGGCTCACCAGACCACAATAGAACGCCATCACCTCGATGTACTGGAGCCGCTGACGGGTACTCCACTTCATGGTTTTCAATATTTTCTCCACTGCTGTCCCGCTCGAGGCCATGGCCTGCGCTCCCTCTGTTTCTCGGTTTTCATTGTGCGCAAAGAATATATAAAAATGTGAACAAAGTAAAATTTACTGATGTGGTAAAAAATATTGACATCGTTAAAAGTATAGACTAGATTTCTCCTCAAGCATGAGCATGCGACCTTGTTTAACGAATCATAATTCGAGGAGTAGCACCGTGGACGAGCAGAAGAAAAAGGCATTATCCGCCGCACTGGGACAGATTGAGAAGCAATTCGGCAAGGGCTCTGTGATGCGCATGGGCGACGAGAGTGTGGTGCGTAACATCGAGGCCATCTCCACCGGCTCACTGGGGCTGGATGTGGCCCTGGGCATCGGTGGCCTGCCCAAGGGACGGGTGGTCGAAGTCTATGGGCCGGAATCCTCGGGCAAGACCACCCTGACCCTGCAGGTGATCGCCGAGGCGCAGAAGGCGGGCGGTACCTGCGCCTTTGTCGACGCCGAGCACGCTCTCGACCCGCAGTATGCCGGTAAGCTCGGCGTCGATGTGGACGAGCTGCTGGTCTCCCAGCCCGATACCGGCGAGCAGGCGCTGGAGATCGCCGACATGCTGGTGCGCTCCAGTGCAGTCGATGTGGTGGTAGTCGACTCGGTGGCGGCGCTGACCCCCAAGGCGGAGATCGAGGGCGACATGGGTGACTCTCATGTCGGCCTGCAGGCCCGCCTGATGAGCCAGGCGCTGCGCAAGCTCACCGCCAACATCAAGCGCTCCAATACCCTGGTGATCTTCATCAACCAGATCCGTATGAAGATTGGCGTTATGTTCGGCTCGCCCGAGACCACCACCGGGGGCAACGCCCTCAAGTTCTACTCCTCGGTTCGCCTCGATATCCGCCGCATCGGCGCGATCAAGAAGGGCGATGAGGTGGTCGGCAACGAGACCCGGGTCAAGGTGGTCAAGAACAAGGTGGCGCCGCCGTTCAAGCAGGCCGAATTCGATATCCTCTACGGTGAAGGGATCTCCCTTGAGGGGGAGATCATCGACATGGGTGTCAAGCTCAATATCGTCGACAAGTCCGGCGCCTGGTACAGCTACAACGGTGACCGCATCGGCCAGGGCAAGGACAACGTGCGCCAGTTCCTCAAGGAGAACCCGGATATGGCCGCCGATATCGAAGGGCGTATCCGCGCCGAGTTGCTGCCCGGTGCCAAGCCGGTAGTTGCCGAGGAGCCTGTACCGGAAGTGGCCGAGGTCTGAGCGTAGCGGCACCACAGTGACGGGACGTCTTCCACGGGGAGGGCGCCCCGTTTTGCCAAGTGTGAAATTCGCGCCACTTTTCCCTTCGATTGCATTACACTAAGGTGCTTTCTCACTGCCATGAGTGATAGCGACAATGCCCTGAACCACGCCGAGGCCTATGCACTGGCCGTCGGCTTGTTGGCCCGCCGCGAGCACTCCGCGCGGGAGTTGGCGAGCAAGCTGACCGGACGCGGCGTGGCGTCCGAGGTGAGTGCGGAGGTGCTGGAGCGGCTGGCCGCCGATCGGTTGCAGAGCGACGAGCGTTTTGCCGAGGCCTACCTGCGCCAGCGTAGCCAGAAGGGCTACGGTCCACAGCGCATCGCTGCCGAACTGCGCGAGCGGGGCATCGACGATCTCCTCGTCGCCGCCGCCCTTCGCCAGGCGGAGGAGGAGGGAGAGGTCGATTGGTTCGCGTTGGCCGCTGCGGCCTACCGGAAAAAATTCGGCAGTGACAGGCCGGCGGATATCAGGGAGCGGGCCAAACGGCAGCGCTTCATGCTCTACCGCGGTTTCAGCCATGAGCAGATCGCCGAGATGATGGGTAAGCAGTAGAGCCAGCGGCAGTCATTAACCAGATCAGATTGAAATTTCGGGTATTTGAATGAAAAGCAGTGCAGAGATCCGCAACGCCTTTTTGGACTTTTTCGCCGGCAAGGGCCACGAGGTGGTGCCCACCAGCCCGCTGGTGCCGGGCAACGACCCGACCCTGCTCTTTACCAATGCCGGTATGGTGCAGTTCAAGGATGTCTTCACCGGTCACGACCAGCGCCCCTACAGCCGAGCCACCTCGGTGCAGCGCTGCGTGCGTGCCGGCGGCAAGCATAATGACCTGGAGAATGTCGGCTATACCGCGCGCCACCACACCTTTTTCGAGATGCTGGGCAACTTCAGCTTCGGCGACTATTTCAAGCGTGATGCCATCAAGTATGCCTGGGAGTTCCTCACCGAGACCTGCGGCCTGCCGGCGGAGAAACTGTGGGTGACCGTCTACGAGGAGGACGATGAGGCGGCCGATATCTGGCTCAAGGAGCTCGGTGTCGACCCCGAACGTTTCACCCGCATCGGCGACAAGCCGGGCAGGAAGTACGACAGCGACAATTTCTGGTCCATGGGCGACACCGGCCCCTGCGGTCCCTGCACCGAGATCTTTTACGACCACGGCCCGGAGGTGGCCGGCGGCCCGCCCGGTACCCCCGAGGAGGACGGCGACCGCTACATCGAGATCTGGAATCTGGTCTTCATGCAGTACGACCGGGACAAGGCGGGTATCATGAACCCGTTGCCCAAGCCCTCGGTCGATACCGGTATGGGGTTGGAGCGCCTCGCCGCGGTGATGCAGGGGGTGCACTCCAACTATGAGATCGACCTGTTCCAGAATCTCATCAAGGCGGCGGCCGAACTGGCCGGCACCGATGAGCTGGAAAATAACTCTCTGAAAGTCATTGCCGACCACATCCGCTCCTGCGCCTTCCTTGTTACCGACGGGGTGATCCCCGCCAACGAGGGGCGTGGCTACGTGCTGCGCCGCATCATCCGCCGCGCCATCCGCCACGGCCACAAGCTGGGTATCAGCGGCAGCTTCTTCCACAAGCTGGTTGCACCATTGGTGGATGAGATGGGCGGGGCCTACCCGGAGTTGGCCAGGACTCAGGCCCAGGTGGAGAAGGTGTTGCGTCAGGAGGAGGAGCGCTTTGCCGAGACCCTGGATCAGGGCATGAGCCTACTGGAGGAGGCGATCCGCGGCCTTGCCGGCGAGGAGATCCCGGGCGAGACGGTGTTCAAGCTCTACGACACCTACGGTTTCCCGGTGGATCTCACCGCCGATGTGGCCCGCGAGCGTGGCCTGAGTGTCGACATGGCCGGCTTCGACAAGGCGATGGCTGCCCAGCGCGAGCGTGCCCGCGCCGCCAGCCACTTCGACGCCGACTACGGCGAAGGGGTGGAGATCGAGGGCAAGACCGAGTTCACCGGCTACGAGCAGCTGACCGACACCAGCAGGGTGGTCGCCCTCTATCGTGAAGGGCGGCCAGTGGAGAAGCTGAGTGAGGGTGAGCGCGGCATGGTGGTACTCGACAAGACCCCGTTCTATGCCGAGTCGGGTGGCCAGGTGGGCGACTGTGGCCGTTTGACCAGCGAGGGAGTGGTCATCGAGGTGCAGGATACCAAGAAACAGGGGGATGCTTTCCTCCACCTCGGTCTGGTCACCCACGGCGTGCTCAAGGTTGGCGGCGAGGTAGAGGCTGAGGTCGATCCGACTCTGCGTCAGGATACCGCCTATAACCACTCAGCCACCCATCTGCTGCACGCCGCACTGCGCAACGTGCTGGGCGAACATATACAGCAGAAGGGCTCGTTGGTCAGCGCCGAGCGGCTGCGCTTCGACTTCTCCCACTTCGAAGCGGTGACCGCCGAGGAGCTGGCGCGCATCGAGCGCATCGTCAACGAGCAGATCCGTGCCAACCTGCCGGTGGAGACCCGCATTATGGCCATCGACGAGGCCAAGGCGGCGGGAGCCATGGCGCTGTTCGGCGAGAAGTACGGCGACAAGGTAAGGGTGCTCTCCATGGGTGGCTTCTCCATCGAGCTGTGCGGCGGTACCCATGTCTCCCGTACCGGTGACATCGGCCTGATGAAGATCACCGGCGAGGCGGGTGTGGCCGCCGGGGTGCGCCGCATCGAGGCGGTTACCGCCCAGGGCGCACTCGACTGGATCGCTGCCAACGAGCAGCGACTGAATCGCGTTGCCGGACTGGTCAGGGCCGGGCGTGAGGATGTCGTGGACAAGGTACAACAGGCGCTGGAGCGTAGCCGCAAGCTGGAGAAAGAGCTGGAGCAGCTCAAGGGCAAGCTGGCCAGCAGCCAGGGTTCCGATCTCGCCGCCGGGGCCGAGGATATCAACGGCATCAAGGTGCTGGCGGCAAACCTGGAGGGGGCCGATCCCAAAGGCTTGCGTGATATAGTGGACCAGCTGAAAAGCAAGCTGGGTACCGCGGCCATCGTGCTGTCCACGGTGCAGGGGGAGAAGATCAGCCTGGTGGCGGGGGTAAGCAAGGATGCCACCGACCGCATCAGGGCCGGCGACATGCTCAAGGCAGTGGCCGAGCAGGTCGGCGGCAAGGGCGGCGGCCGCCCCGACATGGCCCAGGGCGGTGGCACCGAGCCGCAGAACCTGGCAGCGGCGCTGGACTCGGTCGGCGACTGGGTCAAGACGAAAACCGGTGGCTAAATGGGAGTTCCCCCTTTAAATCTGCCGCGATATAGTGTTTAATCTTCGCCCTTTGGATCTAGAGCTACTATGGCACTGATTGTTCAAAAATACGGTGGCACCTCGGTAGGCGCCGTTGATCGCATCGGGAACGTTGCGCGCAAGGTCAAGGGTTTCCGTGACCGCGGCGATGACGTCGTGGTTGTCGTCTCCGCCATGAGCGGCGAGACCAACCGGCTGACCGATCTGGCCAAGTCGATCAACCCCGAGATGGACCCGCGCGAGGCCGACGTGCTGCTCTCCACCGGTGAGCAGGTTACCATCGCCCTGCTCTCTATGGCGCTCAAGAGCCTCGGTTGCGATGCCCGCTCCTACACCGGCGCCCAGGTCCATATCCGGACCGACAGTACACACAGCAAGGCGCGTATCGTCGATATCGACGAGAGCAAGATGCGTCACGACCTTAACGAGGGACGTGTGGTGGTGGTCGCCGGTTTCCAGGGTGCCGACGAGCACGGCAATATCACCACCCTCGGCCGTGGCGGCTCCGATACCACCGCGGTAGCACTGGCCGCCGCGCTCAAGGCCGATGAGTGCCAGATCTACACCGACGTTGACGGCGTCTACACCACCGACCCACGGGTGGTCTCTGAGGCGCGCCGCCTTGACCGCATTACTTTCGAGGAGATGCTGGAAATGGCCAGTCTCGGCTCCAAGGTGTTGCAAATCCGTGCGGTGGAGTTCGCTGGTAAGTACAATGTTCCGCTGCGTGTGCTCTCCTCCTTCGAAGGAAAGGAGGGGCCTGGCACCCTGATTACCTATGAGGAAGAAGGTATGGAAGAAGCCCTGATTTCCGGTATCGCATTTAATCGCGACGAAGCCAAGCTGACCATCCAGGGCGTGCCGGATCAGCCCGGCGTGGCCTACCGCATTCTCGGTCCGATTGGCGACGCCAACATTGAAGTGGACATGATCGTGCAGAATATCGGTGCGGACGGACAAACCACCGACTTTACCTTCACTGTCCATCGCAATGACTATGAGAAGGCGCTCAAGCTGCTGCAACAGACTGCCACGGAGCTCGGAGCCCGCGAGGTGGCTGGCGACAGCAAGATCGTCAAGATCTCCCTGGTTGGTGTCGGGATGCGCTCCCACGCAGGCATCGCCAGCACCATGTTTGAGGCATTGGCCAAGGAGGGTATCAATATCCGCATGATCTCCACCTCGGAGATCAAGATCTCCGTGGTGATCGATGAGAAGTACCTTGAACTGGGTGTTCGCGCCCTTCACAGTGCTTTCAATCTGGAACAGGCCCCTGCTGCCGTCTCAGATTGACAGTACGCTTGATTTCCCGATCGCAAGGCCCAATTAAAATAGCCACAGTACAGGCAGGGAGCACTGCCCCATTGTTGGCAAAGGTGCCGGCCTTGGCTGATACTTTGGTATCCTGCCGGTATTAAGGATTGAATAGGAGCAACGAAAATGCTGATCTTGACTCGGCGTGTAGGTGAGACCCTGATCATTGGGGATGAAGTGACTGTTACCGTACTTGGAATCAAGGGTAATCAGGTTCGTATTGGTGTGAACGCGCCGAAAGACGTCTCTGTCCACCGCGAAGAAATTTACGAACGTATCAAGCGCGAAAAAGAAGGCGAAAGCGGTAATTTCTGACAATTCGGTCTTTACCTTCGTCGATGACGCAGGTATCCTTTCGCGCTTAGTTTAAGGAGAGCTGGCCGAGTGGCTGAAGGCGCACCCCTGCTAAGGGTGTATAGGGGAAACTCTATCGAGGGTTCGAATCCCTCGCTCTCCGCCATACAGTAAACATCAGCTCAACCGCTCGCAGAGTGAGCGGGTTGAGATGAGAAATGGCACAATAGCGTTTCGCTTAAAACGTTCAGGGAATGGAACGTGGTATTTGTCAGAAGCACCTTGACAGCAGGATGCGGCTTCTGGATAATGCACCGCCTTACGCGCCTGTAGCTCAGCTGGATAGAGTACTCGGCTACGAACCGAGCGGTCGGAGGTTCGAATCCTTCCAGGCGCGCCATACAATAAACAAAAAGGCCCCTGTCGCAAGACAGGGGCCTTTTTGTTTATACGGCTAATTTGAACTCGATTTGGCCGTTACTCTACTTTCCCCGCATATAGCGAGGGGAGGTCGTGTTCTGTCGTTTCCGAGCTGAAAGCCCGACCTACAGTGCCACAATCATTCATGGTTACAGAATCGGAAGGTGTATTCAGTGGACACAGCTATTTACTTACAGGCACCGATCACGGCCCGGATCGGTGCGGGGTGGCCTTCAACAGTCTTGGCGGGGTCGTTCGGGTCGAGGTAGTCGGCCAGGGATTCGAAGTGCATCCAGTCGGTGCGGCGCTGTTCCTCGGTGGTGGTGGGACTGGCGTCGATTAGGTGAACATTGCGCAGTCCTGCCTCTTTCAGCCACTGCATCATCATCTCCGCTGAAGGGAGGGTGTGGACGTTTTTCATCTTGGCGTAGCGGCCCCTGGGGTGCAGGAGATCATCCGGGCCACCCCTGATCACCAGTCCTTCGAGAATCAGCTCACCGCCCGGTTGGAGGTGTTTGACAAGCTGGTGGATGTGCTCCATGTGGTCCTTTCGGTGGTAGATCACGCCCATGGAGAAGACGGTATCGAAGGCACCGGTACCCTCTGGCAGCTCTTCGAGCTTGAGCGGCAGCACGTGCATCGGCTGTTCGCCGATGAAGTGGCGCATCGCGGCGTATTGCATCACGTAGCTGATGGTGGGGTCGATGGCGATGACGCGCTCCGCCCCGGCGCCGAGCATGCGCCAGCCGTAGTAGCCGTTGCCGGAGCCGACATCGAGAATTCGCTTTCCCTTCAGGTTAATCTTCTCTTCCAGCCGCGCCCACTTCCAGTCGGAGCGCCACTCGGTGTCGAGGTGGATGCCGTAGGGACAGAACGGTCCCTTGCGCCAGGGGTGGAAGGCCATCAGGGTCTCACTGATCTGTTGCCGTGTGAAGTTGTCGATTTGCCTCACTTCACCGATGCGCAGGCAGGGGGCGGAGAGATCGAGGCTGGCCGGTGTCAGCGCAGGGAGTTTCGACAGCACCTCCAGCCAGCGCGGGGTGTCGCCGTGTTTTTCAATCTTAGCTTCGGCCTGCTGCGGCACGCTCTTCAGCCAGTGTGATAGCGGCGAGTCTTTCATCCAGGCAAAAAGGTGGTCGTAGCCGAAGGGGGTGATGTCCATGGTTATTGATCAAGGTTCATTTTGAAAAAAGATTCACCACGAAGCACACGAAGGGCGCGAAGAAAGAAAATGCGGCACATGTACGCTCAGGTATCACAGCACCGTTACCTTCGTGTTCTCCGTGTTCTCCGTGTTCTCCGTGTGCTTCGTGGTGAGTAATGTAATTCTTGTCTATTTAAATGCCGCGATGGAGGCGAAGTTGAAGACCTGGAACCATGGCTCAATCTGGCAGAATCCGGCTTCGCTGAGCCGTTCGCGGTGCTGTTCGATGGTGTCGGGGGTGAGCACGTTCTCCAGCGCCTGGCGCTTCTGGCTCACCTCCATCGCCGAGTAGCCGTTGGCACGCTTGAAGGTGAGGTGCATCGACTCCTGGAAGCGCTGGCTCTGCTCATCGGCAAAGCGGATCTTCTCGGAGAGCACCAGCACGCCGCCGGGCAGCAGCCCGCGGTGGATCTTCTGCAGAAGCGCCAGGCGCTCATGCGGCGGCAGGAACTGCAGGGTGAAGTTGAGCACCACCACCGAGGCGTTTTGGATCACCACCTCGCGGATGTCGGCGCAGTTGACCTCCACCGGGGTGGGGGAGAGATCAGCGGCGATATGTTCACGGCAGCGCTCCACCATCGCCTCGGCGTTGTCCACGGCGATGATGCAGCAGCCGTCTGCCTTGATGCGGCGGCGCAACGACAGGGTGGCGGCGCCGAGCGAGCAGCCCAGATCGTAGAGAGTGCTGCCTGGCTGCGCGTACTGCTCGGCGAAGAGGCCGAGCAGGGCGATGATGTCGCCGTAGCCGGGCACCGAGCGGCGGATCATATCGGGAAAGACCGAGGCGACCCGCTCGTCGAAGGCGAAGTCGACAATATACTCCTGCGGGGTGGCGTAGATGGCGTCTTTGCTCACGGTCGTACTCTCATCCTCTCGATTCACTCTTCCACCATATCGTAGAGCAGGCGGATCTCCTCGGGCCAGAGCGTCTCGTCGATGGTCTCCAGCACCAGCGGGATGTCGTCGAAGCGGGGGTCATTCATGATATAGCGAAAGCACTCCAGGCCGATCTTGCCCTTGCCGATACTGTGGTGGCGGTCCACCCGCGAGCCGAGGTCGGGCTTGGAGTCGTTGAGATGCATACCGCGCAGGTAGTTGAAACCGACCAGCCGATCAAACTCGGCGAAGGTGGCCTCGCACACTTCGGCGGTACGCAGGTCGTAACCGGCGGTGAAGGTGTGGCAGGTGTCGAGGCAGACGCCGACGCGGGATTTGTCCTCCACGCCGTCGATGATCGCCGCCAGGTGCTCGAAGCGGTAGCCGAGGTTGGTTCCCTGACCGGCGGTGTTCTCGATCACCGCGGTCACCCCCTCGGTCTGTGCCAGTGTGCGGTTGATGGAGTCGGCGACGATCGCCAGGCTCTGCTCCTCGCTGCACTTGCCCAGATGGGCTCCGGGGTGGAAGTTGAGCAGCGGCAGCCCCAGCTGCTCGCAGCGCTGCATCTCATCGAGAAAGGCGTTGCGGGACTTCTCCAGCGGTTCGGGCTCGGGGTGGCCGAGGTTGATGAGGTAGCTGTCGTGGGGCAGCACCTGTTCGGGCGCAATGCCCACCTGTTCAAGATTCGTCTTGAAGTCTGTGATGCTCTTCTCGCTCAGCGGCTTGGCCTTCCACTGACGCTGGTTCTTGGTGAACAGGGCGAAGGCTTTGGCGCCGATCTTCGCGGCGTTGAGCGGGGCATTCTCCACGCCGCCGGCGGCGCTGACGTGGGCTCCTACGTATTTCATGCTTAATCCTTCTGAATCTTTCAATTGCAAGTGGAGTTATTGCAACAGGGCGCCAATCATCGGGGTGGCATCCTGGTCATTGATCATCAGCTTGTGCCGGGCGTAGTGAATCGAGGTGAGATAATTCTCGCCCTGCTCGACCATCAGCTGCTGCGCCAGCAGCCCCTGGAGTTGTTGCTGCATCAGGGCGTTGCTCCGCTCGGTCACCTCCTCACTGCTGAGGCTTCTCCCCTGGGTCTTGGCGATCTGCGTGACGCTGTTCCGGGCACTGCTGCTGAGCAGGCCCATCACCATGGGTTTGGGCAAAGAGGCGTCGAGATCAACCCGCAAAATGTCCATCAGCATGATCGGGTTCTGCATCATGGCGTCAGTGAGCGGATCGGTCAGCACCATGTGTAGTTTGCCGCTGACCGTACCCATCGGGGTTTCAATCCGCAGCTGGCGGATAGACAACTCCGGTTTCTGGCTGAGCAAACCCTGTACATGGGACTTCATACTGTCTACCAGCAGACTCGGATCCTGCGGTTGTTCGTGCATGATCTGCTTGAGTGTAGTGTTGAGCTGGCCGAGACTGGCTGCATCAAGATTGTGGTAGGCCACCTCGTAAATGCCGTCGCTGACGTTGAAGCCGTTGACCTCGAACGTCTCGAAGGTCAGCTTGCCGTCGATATCCACCCGCGTATCATCTTCGTGCTGCTCGGTGGTCAGCCGGGCCTTGCTCATCTGCATGCGGGCAGGACCGTTTTCGGGGGTCTCCACGTCAAACTCTATCCCTTCCAGTGTGGCATCGGCAGTGCCGAACCACAGGTCATAGGCACCGCGGACAAGATCGGTGTTGTAGTGCATCCGGGAGAGCGTGACGCTACCCTCTCCATCCTTGATGCTGAGACCGGGTGCTGTGAGCGAGGCGGTGATGTGGCCCATTTTTCCGTCGCTGTTGAAGGTCCCCTCCAGACCCCGCCAGTCAAGCTGTACCCTCTCGCCGGATTGCAGCGGTCCGCTGTAGCCGGGGCTGGTGAGGGTTGTGGTGGCGTTGCCGTCAAAACCGACCACCGTCTCTGCGCTGAGCAGCGGGCCGCCGCGGAGATGGCCTTCCAGTTTTTCGGCCATCTCTGGTGGCAATGCCAGCTCACTCTCTATGCGCATCATCCCCATTGGTGAGGGTATCTGGTTGATGTGGTGCACCAGTTCGAAGCTCAGCGGTGCTTCTCCTTCACCCGCCGGGGTGAAGGAGAAGCGGGTACTGGTTTCGCTCGTTAACCACCCCTTGCGGTACTCTCCGGGCTGGACTGAGACCTGGGGATAGAGGATTTCCTGTTGCAGCCACTCATGCCCTTGCGTAAAACGTCCCTCCGCATGCGTTCCGATGAGATAGGGGGCGGCGAGGACAGCGCCGCCAATCACTACGACACCTGCGATCAGAAATTTTTTCATTGGCCTCTCCGGTGGCTCATCCTTTATTGGTAGGTGGCATTATGACGAGCCGTTGCCGCCGTGTCACGGACAGGATATCGGCGCTTACTAGGCTGCAGTGGTGGTGGCATACTAGTGGTCCATGCGGTATCAAAAGAACGATGAAGGGGAGTGGCATGCACGCAGAGGTTGAGTGGCAAGGGAAGATGCATTTTGTCGGTACGGGAAGCAATGACACCGTGGTAGAGCTCGACGCCCCGCCTGCGGTGGGCGGCGAGGACCGGGGGATGCGCCCCAAGGAGTTGCTGCTGCACAGCCTGGCCGGCTGTACCGGCATGGACGTCATCGCCATCCTGCACAAGATGCGGCTCGAACCGACGCTGTTCCGCGTCAGTGTCCGCGCAGAGATGACCGAGGAGCATCCCAAGGTCTTTACCGCCTTCCACATCACCTACACCGTCGGCGCAGAGATCCCCGATGAGAAGCTGGAGAAGGCCATTAACCTGTCGCAGGAGCGCTACTGCGGCGTCACCCACATGTACCGCAGCTTTGCCAAGGTGAGCCATGAAGTGGTTAAAGTTTAAAGTTCAAGGTTTAAGATTCAAGGAGTTGTCCCGGGCCTTGAGTGCGGATGGGGTAGTGGGGTGCAAGCTACGGGAATGCGTTCCTTTGAACCTTCAACTTTGAACCTGAAACTCATGTATAATTGCCCCCTTTCATCAAGCGCATCCGAGAACATCCCATGCCCACAGATATCCACGCCCAGCGTATCCTGATCCTGGATTTCGGCTCCCAATACACCCAGCTTATCGCCCGCCGTGTGCGTGAGGCGGGGGTCTACTGCGAGCTGCATCCCTACGACATGGAGGAGGCGGATATCCGCGCCTTCGACCCCAACGGGGTGATCCTCTCCGGCGGGCCCGAGAGCACCACCGCCGCCGAGGCGCCGAGTGCGCCGCAGGTGGTCTTCGAACTGGGCATTCCGGTATTCGGCATCTGCTATGGCATGCAGACCATGGCCTCCCAGCTGGGCGGCAAGGTGGAGAACGCCGATCACCACGAGTACGGCTACGCGAAAGTGCGTGCCCGCGGCCACACCGATCTGCTGAAGGATATCGAGGATCACGTCAGCGAAGAGGGCTACGGCCTGCTGGATGTGTGGATGAGCCACGGCGACCGGGTAATCGAGATGCCCGAGGGGTTCAAGCTGATGGCCTCCACCGACTCGGCCCCGGTCTCCGGCATGGCTGACGAGCAGCGCCGCTTCTATGGCGTGCAGTTCCACCCCGAGGTGACCCACACCACTCAGGGGCAGCGCATCATCGAGCGTTTCGTCCACGATATCTGCGGCTGCGAGGGATTATGGACCCCGGACAACATCATCGACGACGCGATCAAGGCGGTACGCGAGCAGGTGGGTGATGAGGAGGTGATCCTCGGTCTCTCCGGCGGCGTCGACTCCTCAGTGGTGGCGGCGCTGCTGCACAAGGCGATCGGCGATCAGCTCACCTGCGTCTTCGTCGACAACGGCCTGCTGCGCCACAAGGAGGGGGACCAGGTGATGGCCACCTTCGCCGAGCACATGGGCGTGCGGGTGATCCGTGTCGACGCCGAGCAGCGTTTTCTCGACGCGCTCAAGGGGGTGGACGACCCGGAGAAGAAGCGCAAGATCATCGGCAATATGTTCATCGATATCTTCGATGAGGAGGCCGGAAAGCTTACTACGCCGACGTCCAGGGATGGACAAGTGCCCCGGGAGCCAGGGAAGGCGGGAGGGGCCAAGTGGCTGGCTCAGGGCACCATCTACCCCGATGTGATCGAGTCGGCCGGTGCCAAGACCGGCAAAGCGCACCTGATCAAATCTCACCACAACGTCGGCGGCTTGCCTGAGAACATGAAGCTCAAGCTGGTCGAGCCGCTGCGCGAGCTGTTCAAGGATGAGGTACGCAGGCTGGGCGTGGAGCTGGGGCTGCCGGCGGATATGGTCTACCGTCACCCCTTCCCGGGGCCTGGCCTGGGGGTGCGCATCCTCGGCGAGGTAAAGAAGGAGTATGCCGATATCCTGCGCCTGGCGGACCACATCTTCATCGAGGAGCTGTTCAAGCACGACCTCTACCACAAGACCTCACAGGCCTTCGCCGTCTTCCTGCCGGTCAAGTCGGTGGGCGTCACCGGCGACGGCCGCCGCTATGAGTACGTGGTGGCGCTGCGCGCGGTGGAGACCATCGACTTCATGACCGCCCGCTGGGCCCACCTGCCGTACGACTTCCTGGACCACGTCTCGCGGCGTATCGTCAACGAGATCAACGGCATCTCCCGCGTGGTCTACGATATTACCGGCAAGCCGCCGGGCACGATCGAGTGGGAATAACCGGGAGGGTTGTTTGCGGTTCTTTTTGTGGCGAGAAGCATTTGACCAATATTGATATTCTCCGCTCAAAATAGTGAAGTACAGGATAGCGGCTAGTGTCTCTACATACTCACCCTAAAGGAACGATAAGCGATGGCGACCTTCATGCTTCACTTTGACTGCAGGGCCAATGGTGCCGGTGATGAGCGGGTAACGGCAGATGTCTGTGTCGTCAGTGACACCCTCGAGCTGGCCGAAGCGATTGCTCGTGAAGCGGTGCAGGACCGTGCCCATGAGACGGGGACGTTGATTGCCTACTCCACCCTCGATAAGTCCCGTATCGCCGCACTGGATGGCGATGAGGCCCTGCTCTATCTCAAGGCCTTGCAGCACAAACCCTCTGTGGCGGTGATGTTCTCCTGATCCGCTGTGTATCTTCCGGGCGGCGCGCATCACACCCTTCCCGGCGCTGACTTCGCGGTGCCATGGCTGTCTTGCAAGGGGATGGTTTGCTGCAACAACTGTGGTTCAATATGCCTCATGGCCAATCAACTCGAATCCCCCGATATTCACTGGATGCGTCGCGCCCTGGCGCAGGCAGAGCTGGCCGCCCGAGAGGGGGAGGTGCCGGTAGGGGCGGTGCTGGTGAAAGACGGCAGGTTGATTGCCGAGGAGCACAACCGTCCCATCGGCGACCACGATCCCACCGGTCATGCCGAGATCCGGTTATTGCGCTCTGCGGGTAAGTTACTGCAGAACTACCGCCTTGGCGGCACCACCCTCTATGTCACCCTGGAACCCTGCCCGATGTGTGCCGGGGCGATCGTCCACGCCCGCGTTGCACGGGTGGTTTTCGCCGCCCCCGACCCGAGAACCGGGGCTGCCGGTTCGGTTTACAACCTGCTGCAGAGTAATGAGCTGAATCATCGCTGTGAGGTGACTGGCGGCATCCTCGAACAGGAGGGGGGGACGCTGTTGCGCCAGTTCTTCCTTTCCCGGCGAAAGGCAGGCTTGTAAGCCGCTTTGCCAGCCCTCAGGGTATACCCGAATAGCTGGGCCCGTCCGGGGTCAGTAGTATACGCACGCGAATGATAAAAGAACGGAATGATATCCATGAAATACGTAATGAATTTGTTGCTCCTAATGGTTCTGGGCCTGCTGACAGCCACGGCACAGGCGGGCAAGTATCCGCCGTCGACAGTATCGATGACGCTGCAACAGGTCAGCGATCGCTGCTACTACGTGCAGGGAGAAGCAGGCACGGCGATCGAGAATGAGGGCTTTATTTCCAATGCCGGTGTGGTGGTTACTGAGGCGGGCGTGGTGGTGATCGACGCCCTGGGCAGCCCCTCGCTGGCGCAGCTGCTGATGGAGCGAATCCGTGAGGTGACCGACAAGCCGGTGGTGAAGGTGATCCTGACCCATTACCACGCCGACCATGTTTTCGGCTTGCAGTATTTCAAGGAGATGGGGGCGGAGATCATCGCCCCGGACGGGGCGGAAAAATACCTCGAATCCCCGGCATCAAAGGAGCGGCTGGAGGAGCGGCGCTTCTCACTCGAACCCTGGGTGAACGAGGACACCCGACTGGTCTGGCCCGAACGTTTCGTGGAGAAGCACGATGTGATTCAGGTGGGCGACACCATCTTCGAAATGACGGTGATCGGCGATGCCCACTCCGATGCTGATATGACCATCTACGTGAAATCGGAGAATGTCCTCTATTCGGGGGACGTGATCTTCGAGGGGCGGATCCCGTTTCTCGGCAGCAGCAACACCCGGCTCTGGCTGGAGACACTCAAGCGGATGGACAGCGGCGATCTGAAGGCGCTGGTGCCGGGCCATGGTCCGCACCAGGAGGCACCGGTCAAGGCGATCGGCCTGACCTATCGCTATCTGGCCTTCCTGCGCGAGAAGATGGGTGAGGCGGTGGATGAACTGGTGCCGTTCGATGAGGCCTATGCCGAGGCCGACTGGTCCGGGTTCAGGGATCTGCCGGCATTCGATGCGGCCAATCGCCGCAACGCCTATCAGGTCTACCTGTCGATGCAGAACGAGGCCTTCGCCGACTAGCGTTCGGCCTTCAATGTTAGGGTAAATGCGGGGCGCACCGGGTTGGGTGTGCCCTTTTTGTTTTAGAGGGCCGGGTTGGTAATATCCAGGGCCCGTGGCTGTGGTGGCGGCGGCGGCACCTCCTGATCGGTGAACCAGACCAGGATATCGTAATAGCTGCGGATATTCTCCACATAGCGTACTGCCTCATTGCCACGGGCATAGCCGTTTTTGGTGTTTTCGTACCACTTGCGCTTGCGCAGCAGCGGTAGCCGTTCCTTGACCTCTTTCCAGCTATCCGGATCACCGCCCTGTCGCTGGGTGATGATCCGCGCATCCTCCAGGTGGGCATAACCGATATTGTAGGCAGCCAGCGCCAGCCATGAGCGGTCCGGCTGCTGAATGCGTTCCGGTATTTTCGCCATCATGCGGCTGAGGTAGAGGGCGCCGCCGCGGATGCTTTGTACCGGATCGGTGCGTTCCTCGACGCCCAGCTCACCGGCGGTGAGCCTGGTCAGCATCATCATGCCGCGCACCCCGGTGGGGGAGACCGCATCGGGATCCCAGTGTGACTCCTGGTAGGCGGCGGCGGCCAATAGGCGCCAGTCCAGTCCAAACTCCTTGGCCGAATATTCAAACAGTGCGCGGTACTCCGGCAGGCGGGCGTGCATATGGCGCATGTAGACACGGGTACCGACGTAGTCAAAGTCTTCCAGGTGGCCGTAGTAGCGTTCAATCAGCCTTTCCAGCCGACCGTTCTCCCTGAGCCGATTGAAGTAGTTACAGGCGGCCTGGAAGAGACTCTCATCCCTGAATTTGGGAAAGGCCCACGCTAAGGGCTGTGGTTCGCTGATGTCAAAGGCGATGCGCAATTCCGGGAAGTAGCGTTGATTCATCGCCACTTCGTTGGAGTCGGCGATGGTGTAATCGATGAGTTTATCCCAGACCATGGAGAGCAGCTCTTCGCTCCCTGCCTCGGCATTGATGGCCCATTCGAGCCTGGGATGTTCACCTTTCAGTTTCCGCAGTTGCTCTTCATGGCTGCTTCTGGCGGTGATCTCCAGCAGCCCCTCCAGCTTGGCTAGGCTGCGTGGTCGAGGTGTGCCGCTGCGGTAGATCAGTTGCTGGGTGATCTGCTGATAGTGGGGCGTGAAACGGGCCCAAAGCTGGCGTGGCTCGGTGGCGGTCAGCCCGGCGGCGGCAAAATCTCCTTCACCCTCGGCGAGTTTGGCCAGCACGCTGCTGACGTTGCCGGCGATCTCCATCTTCAGCTCGACCCCGAGCTCCTCGGCAAACCCCCGCGCCAGGTCATACTCCAGTCCGGTCGGACCGTGGGGCCCTTCGTAATAGGTAGTGGCGGCATTGCGGGTGAGTACGTGCAGTATGCCGCTCTGCTTGACCCGCTCAAGTTCGGTCTTCGGTTCACTGCAGGCGACAAGCAGTAGCGAAAGAAGCATGAGTAGCAGTCGGTGGGGAAACGCTGTAGTCATGCAGGAAGTATAAAGGAATTTTTGTCGGGAGCAGCCTCTTTTCAGCCAATCCTTACAGCCTTGCAGCCATCGGCATCGCAGCGCAGCATGCCGCCGTACTCGTGCCAGTCTGTCAGTACGTAGCGGGTTGCCATAGTGCCATCCAGCGGGTGACTGTGGCTGGCAGGACGGTGAGTGTGACCGTGGATCAGGCGCAGGACCTGGTACTCCTTTAGATACGCTGTCACGGTATCGTTATTGACGTCCATGATCGTTTCGCTCTTCTCCCCGGTCTCTTTTCGGCTGCGATCGCGCAGCTCACGGGCAAAGGCCATCCGCTGTTCCGGGTCCATGGCCATAAATTGGGCGATCCAGTGCGGATCGCGCAGTTGCCGGCGCATCTTCTGGTAGGCATGATCGTCCGTGCACAGCAGGTCACCGTGCATCAGCAGTGTCGGGGTTCCATAGAGGTCGATGACCTGCGGGTCATCGATAAGCTGGCAGCCGCTCACCCTCTCAAACTCCCCGTCGAGCAGGAAATCACGGTTGCCGCGCATCACATAGACCGGAACCCCGCTGTCGTTGAGCGTCTTGAGGGCAGCGAGCACCGGCGGGTACTCCGGCAGCACCAGATCATCTCCGAGCCAGGCCTCAAACAGGTCGCCGAGGATATAGAGCGCCTCGGCCTGCTGCGCCTCTTCGGCGAGAAAATCGAGGAACAGCCGGATGGTCTGCGACCGCTCTGCGCTCAGGTGCAGATCCGAGATAAACAGCGTCGACATCACTCCTCGACGATCTCGGCCTTCTCCAGTACGACATCCTCGACCGGTACGTCCTGATGGAAACCGGCACTGCCGGTCGGCACTTCCTTGATCTTGTCGACCACATCCATACCGTCCACTACGCGGCCGAATACGGCATAACCCCAGCCGTCCGGGGTCGGCGAACGGTGGTCGAGGAAGCTGTTGTCCTTGACGTTGATGAAGAACTGGGCCGAGGCGGAGTGGGGCTCCATGGTGCGGGCCATGGCGATGGTGCCGCGTTCGTTGGAGAGGCCGTTGTCCGCTTCATTCTTGATCGGCGCGTTGGTGGGCTTCTCCTTCATCCCCGGCTCCATGCCGCCGCCCTGGATCATGAAACCGCTGATCACACGATGAAAGATGGTGCCGTCGTAGAAGCCGTCCTTGACGTAGTTGGTGAAGTTCTCGACGGTGATCGGCGCCTTGTCGGCGTCAAGCTCCAGGGTGATGGTGCCGTAGTTGGTGTGCAGTTTGATCATGAGGGTTCCTCGTTGCTTGCCGGGGTGGGGTTCAATCGCTCGGCCTTGTTAATAATAATGGGCTGTTGCGGCACATCACGGTGCATGCCCGTTGTCGTGGTAGCGGTACCCTTGATGGCACCGACCACCTCCATGCCCTTCAGCACCCGGCCGAATACCGCGTAGCCCCAGGCGCGTGGGGTCTTTTCGCGGAAATCGAGAGGGCTGTTATTGGCCACGTTGATGTAAAACTGCGAGGTGGCGGAGTGCGGATCCATGGTACGGGCCATGGCGATGGTGCCGGTGATGTTGCGCAGGCCGTTGTCGGCCTCGTTGATGATCGGTGCACGGGTCGGTTTTTTCTCCATATCGGGGGTAAAGCCGCCGCCCTGGATCATGAAGCCGTCGATGACGCGGTGGAAGATGGTGCCGTCGTAGAAACCCTCATCCACATAGCGCAGGAAATTGGCGACGCTCTGCGGGGCCTTGTCCGGGTAGAGTCCGATGAGAATGTCTCCCTTGTTCGTCTGCAGCAGCACCCTTGGTCCGTCAGCGGCCGCGGTCTGCGGTGCAGGCTGCGCACTATTCGGGGTCTCTGCATTGCAGGCGGCGACGAGTAGCAGCAGGAACAGTGACAACAATTTTTTCATGGCTTCTCCGGTTCGGGTATCGGCAAAAGGCTATGATATCGGCTCCGGTGCCCAGGGAAAAGGCGGGGTGATGCCAAATGCCGTGGGCCGGGGTATGGTAGGACTGAGCGGCGGGGGTATGGAGGGGGGAGGGCAGGCCGTTAACTCGGCGGATTTTGTCGTTCATAGCGCTTTTGGGATACCATGCGCGGCTATCTCCGGCCCGCCTTGACAGAAACTGGAAGAGGGAACAATGGCGTATCAGCACCAACTCAAGGTCCACAACAACCTTACCAAACAGCTGGAACCTTTCGTACCCATCGACCCGCAGCAGGTGCGGATGTACGTCTGTGGCATGACGGTTTACGACTATTGCCACATCGGTCATGCCCGGGTGCTGGTGGTGTTCGATATTATCAGCCGATACCTGCGTCATATCTACGGTGCCGGGAAGGTGACCTACGTGCGTAATATCACCGATATCGACGACAAGATCATCCAGCGGGCCAATGATAACGGTGAGGATTTCAACGTTCTGACCGGCCGTTTTATCGAGGCGATGCACGAGGATGCCGATGCCCTCGGCGTGGCCCCCCCCGACCAGGAGCCCCGCGCCACCCTGTTCATGGCGGAGATCATCGCCATGATCGGGCAGTTGATCGCCAACGGCTACGCCTACGCCGCCGCGAATGGGGATGTCTACTACGATGTCTCGAAATTCGACGGCTACGGCCGTCTCTCCGGCAAGAACCCGGAGGATCTGCGTGCCGGCGAGCGGGTGGCGGTGGACGAGGCTAAGGACGACCCCCTCGATTTTGTGCTGTGGAAGGCAGCCAAGCCCGACGAGCCCAGCTGGGACTCTCCGTGGGGGCGCGGGCGCCCCGGCTGGCACATCGAGTGTTCGGTCATGTCCACCCACGCCTTGGGTGAACATTTCGATATCCACGGCGGTGGTCTGGACCTGCAGTTTCCGCACCATGAGAACGAGATCGCCCAGTCCGAGGGGGCCTGTGGCTGCAAGTTCGTCAACTACTGGCTGCACAACGGCTTTGTGCGGGTCGACAACGAGAAGATGTCCAAGTCGCTGGGTAACTTTTTTACCATCCGCGAGGTGATGGCGAAGTATGATCCAGAGGTGATCCGCTACTTTATCCTCAGCAGCCACTACCGCAGTCCGCTGAACTATTCGGATCAGCATCTGGATAATGCCAAGGCGGCACTGACCAGTCTCTATAACGCCTTGCGGGGCATCGAGGCTGACGCCCCTGCCATGGACGAGAGCGACTATGCCCGTCGTTTCTATGCAGCGATGGACGACGACTTCGGCACGCCCGAGGCGTTGGCTGTGTTGTTTGAACTCTCCCACGAGATTAACCGTCTGCGCAGCACGGATGCCGCGGCAGCGGCGCACCACGCTGCACTGCTGGTGCGGCTGGCCGGCATGCTGGGCCTGCTGCAGCGCGAGCCGGAGCAGTTCCTCAGAGGCGCCAGTCGTGGCGACGGACCCACTGATGAGGAGATTGAACGGCTGATCGCCGAACGCATTGCAGCGCGCAGTAACAAGGATTTTGCCACCTCGGACCGGATCCGCGATGAGCTCAAGGCGCAGGGCATTGTGCTGGAAGACGGGCCGCAGGGAACGACCTGGCGACGTGATTGAGAACGATAAACCTGCGGCACTGGTAAGGGAGAACGACGGTTTGCTGGAGCAGATGTTGATGACCTGGGGCGTTGCAGTGCTACTTGTGCTGCTCGCCTTATGGCTGGCCTGGCCGATGCTGCGGCGCTGGTATGGCCGGCGGAGAAGGGAGCGTTGCATTGCCGGTAGTGGCATACAGACCATGCATAATGTACTGCTGGATGACGGTATGGGCGGGCAGACCTTTTTCGAATGGCTGTTGCTGACCCCGACCACAATCCGGGTGCTGATCACCAGTGGTCGCAGCGGCATTATCTTCGCCGGTGAGCGGATGGACTCCTGGGCACAGATCGCGGGTAAACGCACGGTCCATTTCACCAATCCTCTCTACAGCCTGGAAGAGTCGCTGAGTACCCTGCGCTACCATCTGAACAAGCCGGCTATCGAGGGGGGTATCCTGTTCATCGGGGAGTGCTCCTTTCCCAAGGGGCGGCCTGACAGGGTGCTGACGCCAAAAGAGCTGGATAGCCGGCGTGAACAGGATGCCGGCCTGGCGGTACAGCCGGTACTGGAGCAGGCTTGGGAGCAGTTGCGGCAGAAGGCGCGCAAGGTGAATCCTGCCACCGAGGGATACCTGTTGCCTCTTCCGGAGGCACCGGCTTATGGCCGCTGGCTGCTGATCGGGCTGGTCTTGCTGGCCGCTGCGGCATGGCTTTACTGGCGTCTCCAGGGCTAGCTGCAGATGGAGAGCAGACGGCAGCTTGGGGCCCTTGTGTTGCTGTTGTTGTTCTCGACGCTGGCCTCGGCGAGGCAGCCGATCAGTATCGGTGTGCTCAGCCATCGCGGCGATGAAGCCACGCTCTACCACTGGTCCGGTACCGCCGACTACCTGAGCGAGGTGCTGCCGGATTACCAGTTCTCCATCATGCCGCTCGCATTCGAGCAGGTGGATGTTGCGGTCGAGCAGGGAATGGTCGATTTCATCCTGGTCAACCCCGCGATCTACGTCAATCTTGAGGTACGCCACCGTGTCTCGCGTATCGCCACCATGCGAAACCGCGTGGGAGATGCCGCCTATAACATCTTTGGCGGGGTGCTCTTCGCCCGCGCCGAGCGCTATGACCTCAACAGTCTCGAAGACCTCAAGGGCGGCACCCTGCTAGCGGTGGACGAGAGCTCGCTGGGCGGTTATATGATGGTACTGCGTGAATTCAAGGCCGCCGGCATCGAGCCCTATCGCGAACTGCAGGAGATCAGCTTTGCCGGTACCCACGATCCGGTGGTGATGGCGGTGCGCGAGGGGCGGGTGGATGCCGGCATTGTGCGCAGTGATATCCTTGAGCGCATGGCCGCTGAGGGCCAGATCCATCTCAACGAGTTCCGCATCATCAATCAGCAGTCGGGGGACGGCTTTCCGCTGCTGCACAGCACGCGTCTCTATCCCGAGTGGCCCTTCAGCAAGGTGCGCCATACCCCCAACCGACTGGCCCGCGCGGTCTCCGTTGCCCTGGCCGAGATGCCCGAGGAGCACCCTGCGGCGCTGCGCGGTAACTATGCCGGCTGGACCATCCCACTGGACTATCAGCCGGTGCATGATCTGTTGCAGGAGCTGCTGCTGCCGCCCTACCAGTATTCCCGCCAGTTCACCCTGCTGGATGTCTGGCAGCGTTACTGGGCATGGCTGTTCGGCGGGTTGGTGCTGCTGCTGATTATGGGTGGACTGACCACCTGGGTGCTGCGCCTTAACCGCGAACTCTCCCATGCCAAACAGCGCCTGGAGCAGCAGCATGCGCTGATCCTCGATTCGGTCGCTGATGGCATCTATGGTGTGGATACCCAGGGCAACTCCACCTTCGTTAATCCTGCCATGGAGCGTATTACCGGCTGGAGCGCCGAGGAGCTGATCGGCAAGAATCAGCACCAGCTGTTACATCATACCCGGGCTGATGGTTCGCCCTTTCCGATGGCAGAGTGTCCGGTCTATCACACCTTCCGCGATGATCAGTCGCGCTACGTGGATGACGATATCTTCTGGTGCAAGGATGGACGCGGCATTCCGGTCGAGTATTCCAGCAACCCTATCCGGGATGAAAATGACCGGATCAGTGGTGCGGTGGTGGTGTTTCGTGACATTACCGCGCGCAAGATGGCCGCCGAGGAGGCGCGCCAGCACCAGATCGAACTGGCCCATATAGCGCGTCTGAGCACCATGGGCGAGATGGCCTCGGGGATCGCCCACGAGTTGAACCAGCCGCTGTCGGCGATCAGCAACTACACCCACGGCTCGATCCGCATGCTCAAGTCCGGCCGGGAGGGAATTCGCGAGGAGCTCATCGAGGTGATGGAGCGGGTCGCCTCACAGGCCGAGCGGGCGGGGGAGATCATCCGTCAATTGCGCCGCTTTATCCGCAAGGAGGAGCCGGAGCGCAGCTGGGTCGATATCAACCAGCTCATCCGCGAGCTGGTGGGGTTTCTGCAACCGGAGTTGCGCAAGGCCGGTATCAGCCTGAAACTGGAGCTGGATGAGGGGCTGCCACCGTTGTGGGCGCACGATATTCAGCTTGAGCAGGTGTTGCTCAACCTGACGCGCAATGCCATCGAGGCGATGCAGGATGTTCCCGCATCGCACAGACACCTGCTGATCCGCAGCTCACAATTCGATGGTCAGCTGCTCCTGCTGGTGGAAGATTCCGGCCACGGTATCGATGAGGCGCTGCGGGAGAGCATTTTCGAGCCCTTTGTCACCACCAAGGCCCAGGGCATGGGGCTCGGGCTGTCGATCAGCCGCGGTATTATCGAGGCCCATGGGGGGCGTCTGGTGCTGGAGAAGCCCGCCGCTAAAGGCACACGCATCAGGATCAGCCTGCCGTTTGGTAAGGAGGAACAGGGTGACTGAGCCGGGGACAGTGTTCGTTATCGATGACGATGAGGCAGTGCGTGACTCTCTCTCCTGGCTGGTGCGCTCTGCCGGCCTCCAGGCCGAGACCTTTGCCTCGGCCGCTCTCTTTTTGCGCGATTTCGGCGAGGATCGCCCCGGCTGTCTGGTCCTGGATATCCGCATGCCCGGGATGAACGGCCTGGAGCTGCAAAGCGTACTCCGCGAGCGGCAGTTTCGCCTGCCGATCATCATCATCTCCGGCCATGCCGATGTGCCGATGGCGGTGCGCGCACTCAAGGCCGGTGCCTTTGACTTTATCGAGAAGCCGTTCAACGACCAGCTTCTGCTGGATCTGGTGCAGCGTGCCCTGGAGCAGGATCGCAGCCAGCGCAAAAATATGGCCGAGGTGGAGCAGTGGCGTGCCCGTATCGACTCGCTCACGCCGCGTGAAAGAGAGGTGCTCAACTGGGTGGTGTCCGGAGCTTCCAACAAACAGATCAGTGCCGAGCTGGGGGTCAGCCTCAAAACCGTGGAGGCGCATCGGGCACGGGTGATGGCCAAGCTCCAGGCCGACTCCCTTTCACACCTGGTGCGCATGGCCGTTTCGGTGCAGGAAAACTAGTCTTTTACCCTTTCGGATACTGTGTCACTATCAAAGTTAGCTATCGCAACACCGCGTGAGTGCGGCCAAAGGAGGGCGATGTGCCAAAACGTTTCTATGTCTATCGCTTGTTCGATCAAAAGAATGACGAACTGGTGTTTCAGGGGAGAGTCGAGATCCCGGTGCAGTCCGACGATGCCACGATGAACGATGATGATGCACGCTCAATGGTGGCCGATGCAGCGATTCGCCAGATGATCCGCTCCAGCTCCCGGCCGGCACATTCGCTTATTCAGTATTGCGAACTGCAGGGTGAGATGGATGAACGGCTGTCAGGAGAGGATGCGACGCTCAATTTCGACTGGGATCGCTGCGAACTGCAGGAGCTTGAGCTCAACCTCGGCAAGGAAGACTGAGCGTCCAGCCGGTTTTATCGTGCTCGACTGAAGTTCAATTGCCACGGTATTGGCGATTGGTTGGGGAAAAAGGCCAGGGTTAGGGTTTTCCCCAATACCTTTTTTCCTCTCTGTTACCCATAATGAACTTGCTGCCGGGTGGTGTGGTCCTCTCCGGTACGGTTTTTTTGGTTTTATATACTGTGGTAGCAGAGTAAGGCTCCGGCTTTACATTTTAAGTACTCCCTCCATCTTGTGGCATGGATCGCCAAATAGGGAACCCTCCAGATTCGAGGCAATGGATTGCCGTTATTTTTTCCCGTTTGACCTCCTCCAGTACGACCGCGAAGCTTTATCCGCTATGATCTCTGATCATGTTACTCCCGAATAATCGCACCACTCTGCGCACCTACAGCTGGTCTGCTATCTGGCGGATGGTGCTTGGCCACCGTCGGGAACTGCTGCTGGCCCACCTGATCGCGCTGCTCGGCACGCTGGTCGCTGTCCCCGTCCCGCTGTTGATGCCGTTACTGGTGGATGAGGTGCTGCTGGAGAAGCCGGCACAGCTGGTCTCTGCGATGCAGTCCCTGTTTCCCGCCGCCTGGCAGGGGCCGGTGTTGTATATCCTTGCCGTGTTGCTGCTGACCGTGGTGCTGCGGCTGGCCGCGCTGGCGCTGGGGGTGTGGCAGAACCGCCAGTTCACCCTGATCGCCAAGGATGTCACCTTTCGTCTGCGCAGCGATATGCTCTCGCGACTGCAGCGGATCTCGATGAAGGAGTACGAGACCCTCGGTAGCGGGGCGGTCGCCTCCCACTTTGTCACCGATCTCAATGCGCTTGACGAGTTCATCGGCAGTTCGGTGAGCAAGACCCTGATCGCGGTGCTCAGTCTCGTCGGCGTGAGTATCATCTTGCTGTGGATGCATTGGCAGCTGGCGCTGTTCATCCTGTTTATGAATCCGGTGGTGATCTACTTCACGGTGATCTTCGGCAAGCGGGTCAAGACACTGAAAAAGCGCGAGAACAGCGCCTTTGAGTTGTTCCAGCAGTGCCTGACCGAGACCCTGGATGCGATCCAGCAGGTACGTACCACCAACCGTGAGGGACACTATCTTGCCCGTGTCCGCCAGCGGGCGGATGCGATACGCGAACACTCCGCCGCCTACGCCTGGCGCAGCGAGGCGGCGGGGCGCTTCTCTTTCAATATCTTCCTCTTCGGCTTCGATAGCTTCCGTGCCCTGAGCATGCTGATGGTGGTCTTCTCCGACCTCTCCATCGGTCAGATGATGGCGGTGTTCGGCTATCTGTGGTTCATGATGAGCCCGGTACAGGAGGTGCTGAACGTGCAGTACGCCTACTACAGCGCCAAGGCGGCACTGGGTCGGATCAACCGCCTGCTGCAGCTGGAGGAGGAGCCACAATATCCCCATCTGGCCGATCCCTTCAGCGGTAAAGCGACCGTGGGTCTGACAGTGCGTGATCTGGCCTTTCGCTACAGCGAGGAGGGCGACTGGATATTGCACGATGTCAACCTGGTGATCGGGCCGGGGGAGAAGGTGGCCCTGGTGGGCGCCAGCGGCGGCGGCAAGTCAACCCTGGTGCAGGTGATCCTCGGGCTCTATCCGCCAAGTCACGGCGAGGTGCTGTTCGATGGTGAGCCGGTTTCGCGCATCGGCCTGGATGTGGTGCGCGACAATGTGGCGGTGGTGCTGCAGCATCCAGCGCTGTTCAGTGATTCGGTGCGGGCCAATCTGACGCTGGGGCGTGGGTATCCGGATGAGGAGCTGTGGCATGCCCTGGAGGTGGCGCAGCTTCGTGAGACGGTCGAAGCGCTGCCACGTGGGCTGGAGACGGTGATCGGCCGCCAGGGGATACGGTTCTCCGGCGGGCAGCGCCAACGTCTGGCCGTGGCAAGGATGGTGCTGTCGGACCCCAAGGTGGTGATCCTGGACGAGGCCACCTCGGCGCTGGATGCGCAGACCGAGGCGCGGCTGCATGCGGCCCTGCGTGAGTTTCTGCACGGGCGCACCACCATCATCATCGCCCACCGGCTGAGCGCGGTGAAACAGGCGGATCGGGCCTACGTTTTTGATGACGGCCATATCATCGAGGAGGGCAGCCATGATGAGCTGCTGCGCCAGCAGGGTCTCTACAGCAGCCTCTACGGCACTCTTCAACACTGAGCCCGGTGGTTGTTGCCCGCTGGCGGCATGACCCTGATAGGATGATGCGATGGAACAGAAAATGGACGAGGCGCATTTTCGCCGGCTTTTGCTGCTGCGGCGCGATGAACTGCTGGGTCTGGAGCAGACCGGCAGGGACGCTGCCGGCACGGTGGAGCTGGATCAGAGCAAAGTCGGGCGCCTGTCGCGGATGGATGCCCTGCAGGCACAGGCAATGTCCCAGGAGGGTGAACGCCGGCGCCAGCTGGAGCTCAGGCGCATCGATGCGGCGCTGGCACGGCTCGACAGCGGGGATTACGGTTACTGCCTTGAGTGCGATGAACCCATAGCGCGCAGGCGCCTGGAGCTCAATCCCGCGGCGACACTCTGTATCGATTGCGCCAGCAAGGCCGAACAGCCGTAGCGTCCGGCGGCTTGCCGTCAAGGGGGATCAGTCGTCGCGGCGCTCCGCCGCATCCAGGGTGTTCTGCAGCAGGGTGGCCACGGTCATCGGCCCGACGCCGCCGGGCACCGGGGTGATCCAGCCGGCCCGCTCCTTGGCGCTCTCAAACTCCACATCGCCGACCAGCTTGCCGCTCTCCAGACGGTTGATACCCACGTCGATCACGATCGCCCCCTCCTTGATCCAGTCACCCTTGACCATCTCCGGTCGGCCCACACCGACCACCACCAGATCGGCGCCGCGCACCTTCTCCTCCAGGTTCTTGGTGCGGCTGTGACAGACGGTGACGGTGCAGCGGGCGTTCAGCAGCTCCAGCGTCATCGGCCGGCCGACAATGTTGGAGGCACCGACGATCACCGCATCGAGCCCTTCGAGATTGACACCGGTGTGGGCCAGCATGGTCATCACCCCGCGGGGGGTGCAGGGGTGCAGGGTGGGCATCTGGATGGTCAGGCGGCCGATGTTGTAGGGGTGGAAACCGTCCACATCCTTGCCCGGGGCGATGCGCTCGATCACCGCCTCCTCATCGATATGCTCCGGAACCGGCAGTTGCACCAGGATGCCATCGACGGTGGGGTCGGCATTCAACTCATCGATGATCGAGAGCAGCTTCTCCTGGGAGGTGTCAGCCGACAGGTCATGGGCCAGCGAGAGGATGCCACACTCTTTACAACCGCGGCGTTTGCTGCCGACATAGACCTGGGAGGCCGGGTCGCTGCCGACCAGTACCACGGCGAGGCCGGGTGCGCGCCTGCCCTCGGCGATGCGCTGTTCGACACGCTCTTTGATACCCTGGCGAACCTCTGCGGCGATAGCCTTGCCATCGATGATTTGTGCACTCATGGTTGTTCCTGTACCTGCTCCATTTGTGGGGGCGTTATCTTCTCACGGCCTGTCGCCAAGGCCAAGCACCTGCCCGTGCATAGCACACCAATTTCTTGGCGGAGGCTGTTGACCAAAACCCAAGTGGCGGGTAGTATTGCCGTCTTCGCGCGTACGGGCCTTCCTGAAGTAAGGTTTTCCCGCACTGCTCGGGGTATAGCGCAGTCTGGTAGCGCGCCTGCTTTGGGAGCAGGATGTCGGGGGTTCGAATCCCTCTACCCCGACCATTTAAAGCGTCTACCGGACGAATAGATAACTCGGTTGATATGCGCCCGTAGCTCATCCGGATAGAGCATCGGCCTTCTAAGCCGAGGGTAGCAGGTTCGAGTCCTGCCGGGCGCGCCAAACATGCGCCAGGCAGCAAACAGTTCAATGGTGGCTGTAGCTCAGTTGGTTAGAGTCCTGGATTGTGATTCCAGTTGTCGTGGGTTCGAATCCCATCAGCCACCCCATCCAATCAAGAACCAGCAGAGATGCTGGTTTTTTTGTGCCTGTTTTATGGCCTGTTCGGTTCATGTGTCCGGCATTTTGACTAACCCAGTAATTTGGTCTACTTTTTTGATTGAGTCACCCGAAAACGAAATGTGTGGAGGGTTATGTCATGAATGAACAAGTACAGGTTACGCTGGACAAAAAGCTCTATGACCGGCTACTGGAGCTCGAGGTACCGCCATATAACGACGTCAATGCCGTTATCGACAGACTGCTCTATCATGCCGGTCGCAGTAGCCGTGAAGCGACCCAGCTGGAGAGCGAAGAGACACATTACACCATGGAAGATGAGTTACGCCGCGCCAGTGAGGGCGTTTATGCCGGTTCCGGCATCAATACCTAACCCCAGCCAACCGCCGCCGCCTGGCGGCGGTATTTTCTTATTCCCCTTCCCCTATCACTATCGCGCCGCCCAATCATCCAGCACAAGACCCTCCCAAAGCAGGTCATATGCCACAGTTTCGTGGTAGATGCCCCGCACTGTTTTTCTCGGAAAATTAGTATCGTCTAATAAAATCAATTTCTTATAAATGGCACGCAACCTGCTATAACAGGCCCGATATAAAGACTTATAAATAGTATAGTTATTCATTGGGTTTTTTTGGGAGGTTTGTGTGAAAGGTCATATTGTTCCGCGTTTCAAGACACTGGCTACCGCTCTGGTGGCGACAGCGGGTTTCACCGCTTTACCGGTTGCTTCCGCCGTGGCGGAGGAGCTGGGGATTATTCAGGTTGAATCGACAACCATCGATGATCGGTTTGAGGCCAAACGCGGTGAGCCCTCCAATATCGGTGTCATCCAAGGAGAGGAGGTGGATGCCGCGCATACACAGAATGTTCAGCAAATGCTGCAAGGTATCCCGGGAGTGACCACCGAGTTGCAGAGTGGCGACTCGCTGAAGATCCATATCCGTGGCGTGGAGAACCAGGTCTACATGGGCGAGAAGCCCGGCGTGGCGGTAGTGATCGACGGTGTTCCGGTGTTCGAGCGCACGGGACGGGTGAATATCGATCTGGACAACATTGAGTCGATCAAGGTGGTCAAGGGTGGTGCCTCTTATCTGTTCGGTGACGATGCCCTTTCCGGTGCGGTGATCATTACCACCAAGCGCGGTGCCAAACAGGCCGGTACCAAACTCGCTGCTGAAGTGGGGAGTTTCGGTTACTACAAGGGACTGGCACAGGTCGGTACCGCCGGCGAGAACTATAACGGTCATGTGCAGATCTCCCGCCGTGAAACCGACGGTTACTATGATGACTCTGCCTCCAAGGCCGACTATATCAACGGCAAGCTGCAGTATTACGTGGATGACTTCAGCGACCTGACCTTCGGTTTTGAGCACGCGGACCGAATGAAGAACAGCCACGGCGCGGTCAAGGGTGTGACAGCGGCCAAGGAGGACCCGAAAAGTTATAACCCTGAGTATGATGACTACGCCAGTCACTATGAGGTGCTGCTCGACAAACTCTTTCTCACCTATTCACGTGATTTGAGTGAAACCAGCAACCTGATGGTGAATACCTACCGCTTTACCGATGCGACCGATTATCTCTCCAGTCCTATTGACGGCGAGGAGGACGCTTACAACTACGATAACGACTATGACCAGGTACAGCAGGGGATCAAGGCGGAGTACCGTGCCGGTGGCGAATCCCTGGCATGGATGGTGGCGACCGATCTGCGCGATAACACCTATGACAGCGAAGTCATCTTCAATGATTGCACAGGGCTTGGGGCTTGGGCCGGTTGTGTCGAGGGGGAACAGTACGGCGACAACAGTACCGAGGAGCAGGTCAAGGCACTCTATGGCGAGCTCAAGTACCGTCCGGCGGAGAAGTGGGTATTGACCCTCAATGGCCGCCACGATCGCATTGATCTCGATTATACCGATTACCTCGACAGCGACATTGGCGATGAGAAAAGCTTCGATGTCTCCTCCTGGCGTCTCGGTGCCAACCACGCACTGCGCGATAACGTGGACATCTACAGCAACGTGTCGACCGGCTTTCGTGCCCCCTCGGCAAGCCAGCTCTTTGTCGGTACCGGTTCACCCACCATGCGCACCGACCCCAATCCGGATCTCGAACCGGAACATGCGGTAAATATTGAATTGGGGGTACGTAGCCGTACCGCGCTGTTCGGTGTGCCGATGGAGCTCGACGCGGCAATCTTCCAGATCGACCGTACTGATCACATACAGGCCTCGGCCGGACAGTACACGACCGCAGAGGACAACCGGTACGAAAATATCGGTGATATCCGCAGCCGCGGACTGGAGCTGGCGCTGGGCAGTGATCGCCAGAGAAAGTACTCCTTCGACCTGGCCTACACCTATCTGGACACCGAATACACCAGTTATGACAGTTTCTATCTCCAAACCTACAATACGGACTATGATCCAACATGTAACCCATATGTTCCTCCTTTCTCTTGTGAACCGGAGTACAACTCCACGGTGTATGACAACACCGGCAACGAGGTGCCGCGGGTCCCGAACCACCATCTCAATCTGAAACTTTACTATGCACCCAAGGCCAACTGGTTGCTAACCACCGAGGTGGATACCATCAGTGACTACTATGCCGATGAGATCAACGAGCTGAAGATCGACGGCCACAGCACGGTCAACCTGCTGCTCAACTACTACCGCGACGTGGGCAACAGTAACTGGGAATTTTTCGCCCGTGTCGACAACCTCTTCGATGAGTTCTACTACAACACCGCGCGCAGTAATGGTGATGGCAACGACGATGGTCTCTATGACGAAGAGGACCTGTCGCTGGTG
The DNA here is from genome assembly GCA_026196275.1 of Gammaproteobacteria bacterium. Classification (GTDB taxonomy): domain Bacteria; phylum Pseudomonadota; class Gammaproteobacteria; order Thiohalomonadales; family Thiohalomonadaceae; genus JAPHTQ01. The sequence goes on along the minus strand of JAPHTQ010000046.1, from coordinate 4,974 downwards.
GTCAACCCCGGTCGGAGCTACACCGCCGGTTTCTCGGTGAAATTCTGAGCATGAAACGGATGACACTGCTGTTTACTCTACTGGGCCTGTGTAGCGGTGCCGCACACGCGGCATTGCTCTGGCAGCCGGCGCCGCCAGAACCGACTCAGCAGGGTGGCGCCCATCAGGGCCATGGCGGGCAACGCGGCGGTAAACCCTTCCTGCTGCAGGAGGGGGCCGGTGCCGAGGCGGAGATCTGGCTGCCGACGCTGGTGCGTCGGCCGTTGCAGGTCGATGAGAGCGGACGTGTGCTGGTCGGAGGCACCGGTTCGGATAACTACCACCTGCTCTATGCGAAAAAGGTGGAGGGGAATCGCGAGCAGGTGGCGTTGCGTTATCACTACCAGCACGGCAAACCTTCGGAGGCGTCGCCCGCGTTGCTGGTGAACCAGGACAAAACGGCACTGGAGATCATCCCCGCGCCGTTGACCCGTGAGCACCAGCGTTACACCAGTCTGAAATCGCACGGTTTTATCGTCCGTTTTGACGGCAAGCCGCTAGCTGGCCACCCGGTCACTCTTCGCAGTAGCAACGGTTCGGAAATCAACGGGGAGACGGATCGTAAGGGCCGCATCACGTTCCACCTGCCGGATGATTTTACCGATGTGAAACCGGGGCGGAGCAACAACTCGCCGGCCGAATTTGTGCTGGGCACTGCCCATGAGATGGATGGCCGCTCCTATCAAACCACCTTGAGCGCGCCATACTACGTCAGCCCCTCGCACTGGCGTTCCACCGGTGGTGGGCTGATGGCGATGCTGGTCGGTGTGGTCACCGGCTTTGTGGTGTTGCGCCGAAGCCAGAAGAGTAGCGATAAAGCGGGTAGGGCGTAGTTATGTTTAACCGTATCAATCTTTCCGTCTTGCGCAAGCTGGTACAGCTCGGCGCCTTCGTCTTTCTGGTCTACGGTTCGGTTATCGTCGGTTTCTATACCGCCGACAAGATCTCTGTGGCTTTTCCGTCGCTCACCTGCGCCTACGATATGCAGAGCGCCGACTATTGCACCCTGATCCCGTTCCAGCACCAGATGGACCATCGGGTCGGCGCGGTGCTTTCGGCCGGCGGTACGGTGGTGCAGGCGCTGTTGCCGACCCTGATCACGCTCGGTACTTTCCTGCTGCTGTTCGTGATATTGAACAAGGCCTTCTGTGGCTGGATCTGTCCGTTGGGCTTTTTCCAGGAGGTGTTGTCGCTCATCGGTCAGAAACTGGGCCTGCGGCGCATCGAGTCGTTGCCGCAAAAAGTGGTCGACCGGATTCGGCCGCTGAAGTGGCTGATCCTGCTGCTGCTGGTGTTTGCCCTGCCGTTGTTGACCGGGCTGGGTATTGCCGGGCATGAGGCGGGGGACCCCTTCTGCAAGATCTGCCCCAGCCGCATCCTCACCACCCTGGCCAACGGTGACACCGACCAGCTCTACCTGGATACCTCCAGTGGCGGTTATCTGTTCCTGTCGGTTGTCGCCAACTTCATCTTCGGTCTGATCCTTGTATGGGGTCTGTTCGTGCGTCAACCCTTCTGTCGTATCTGCCCGATGCTGGCGCTGCATGCGGTGTTCCGCAAGGTGGGACTGGTGCGCCTGGTGAAAAACGCCAAGCCCCGCTGTGAAAAGTGTGGTCTGTGTGCCAAGGCCTGCCCGATGGACATCCGCGAGATCCATACCGAGATGGAGAAAAAGGATGTGCTGTTCCCCGACTGCACCCTCTGCGGGCGCTGTGTGGAGTTCTGCCCCGACAAGGATGTGCTGCAGCTGAAGTACACTGCGCTGCCCCTGCTCAGGGCGGACCCGGCCTACTTCAAGAAACGAAAGAAGGCGCAGACCACGTGGGAGAAGAGCAATCTGCGTAACCTGCTCAAGCGGGATTAGGCCATGGAGGTGTTAAGCTTGAGTTTCGGCGCGGCGCTGTTGATGGGGCTGGCCTTCGGTGCCGGCCCCTGCAGTATCACCTGTCTGCCTTACCTGGGACCGGTGTTTCTCACCCAGGAGGCGGGCTGGCGGCGCACGCTGGGTGTGATCCTGCCCTTTTCCGTCGGGCGACTGGTCGGCTATACCGCGCTGGGTACCGTGGCCGGCTACGCCGGTTATACCGCCACCCACTGGTTTAAGGAGGGGCCAGCAGGTATCCTGCTCGGCATCGCCACGGTGGTACTGGGTGTGCTACTTCTGCGTCGGGCCGGAAAAGGCAAGGGCTGTAAGCCCAAAGCGCCGGCCGAGCAATCCGTTGCATTACCCGGCAAGGCCAGACCTGCAACCATGATGCCACTCAGTCTGTTCGGGTTGGGTATGGGTATGGCGCTCAACCCCTGTGTCCCGCTGGGTACCGTGCTGACCGTCGCGGCGGCCAGTGCCAGTCCATGGCTGGGGGCACAGCTCGGTCTGGCCTTCGGGATCGGCGCAGTGGTCATTCCTGCCGTCTTTTTTGGTATCGTGGTGGCGCACTTCGGCCTGCAAGTGCGCCAGGGACTGGCAAAATGGCAGGGAAAACTTGAAGCAGGAGCCGGCGGTATGTTGATCCTGCTAGGCTCGGTAACCGCACTGGGGTGGGTGCAACCATGATGTTGACAGATGTTTTTGATAAGGGCGGCGTGGTCGTCTGGGTGCTGCTGGGCTACTCGGTACTGGCGCTGGCCATTATTCTTGAGCGGTTAATGCAGTTCCTCTTTATGGGGCGAATGCCGGCCGATTTCGAGCAGCGTCTGCCCGAGGTGCTGGCCAGTGGTGAACTGGGCGAGTGGCTTACCCGCTTGAAGGGACCGGAGACGGTGATCCTGCAGGGCACGCTGGCGGCCGCTGCCTCCGGAGTACGCGATCTGACCCGGGTAGCGCAGCGTATCGGCTCGCAGGAGCTGCAGCGCATGGAGCGGGGCTTCCGTACCCTCGGGATCCTCGGTAACACTGCGCCACTACTGGGGTTGCTTGGTACCATCATCGGCATGATCAAGGCCTTTATGGTGATTGAGCAGGCGGGCGGCCGGGTCGATGCCCAGGCTCTGGCTGGCGGGATCTGGGAGGCGATGCTGACCACCGGGGTGGGGCTGGCCGTAGCGATACCGGTGTTGTTGATTTTACACCTGCTTGAGGGGATGGCCGACCGCCGCGCCCGGAGTATGCGCAGCTGCGCCTCGCTGCTGCTGGAGCAGTTGCCCCACGCCTGTGACAATGAAGAGGCCGATGCGATCCACCACCGCGAGGGGAGCGTCTATGCAGTTTGAGGGCCGACGTCGCACCGGTCATACTCCCAACCTTACCCCGCTGATCGATATCGTTTTTCTGCTGTTGGTGTTTTTCATGCTTACCTCTCACTTTGTACAGGAGCAGGCACTGAATATTGATCTGCCGGTGGCTGACAGCGGTGAGGCGGTATTGGAGGATGACCAGCTCGAGGTTGTCATTAACGCTGAAGGGCGACTGCTGATCGACGAGCATATCGTCGAGGCGGATAACCTGGAGGCAGTTTTGCAAAGGCAGCTTGAGGGGCGTAGTGAGAAGACGGTGCGGGTGCGTGGTGATCGCGGTGCGCCGCTGGGCAAGGCCGTGACGGTGCTCGATGCGGCGCGTAAGGCGGGCGCTGACAGCGTGGATATCGTAACCGAACAACGATGAACGCAAGAGATGGGGCAATCGGTTTCGCGGCACTGGCCGCCTCGCTGCTTCTGCACGGCCTGGTGATCTTAAAAACCGGTTCGATGGCCGGCAATCAGGATCGGGAGAAGACCGAGCGCCGTGTGACACGGGTCAGCTTCAGCACTGCGACGGCACCGCAACCGCCCGAGGTGATACCGGAGAAACCACCGGAGAAGCCGCCGGAGCCGAAGGAGATTGAACCGCCCGAGCCACCGCCAAAGCCTGCGCCGCCGAAGCCTGTCGAGCGGGCCAAGAAGGCGCGCAAGCCGGTCCCGCCCCCGGAGCCGCCGCGTGAGCGGCCGCCACCGACACCACCTCCCGCAGCCGCCACGGAGGCGGTGGCAGGCACGGTGGAGGATCCGGCCCTGATCGAGCAGGCCAAACAGGAGTATCTGCGCCGTCTGCTGGCGCACATCGAGGAGCACAAGCACTATCCGCGCGCGGCGCGTCGGCGCGGGATAGAGGGCGAAGTTGAGGTTGTTTTCTCCCTGCAACATGGGGGTGGTGTCAGTGGTCTGAAAGTGGATGGTGCGCACCAGGTGTTGCTTTCCGCCGCTAGCGACGCGGTGGAGGCGGCGCAACCGCTGCCCGCACCCCCGGACTCTCTTGAGCTGCCATGGCAGGTCCTTTTTACCATGCGGTTTACCCTCAGATGAACACTACTTTGCTAACCATAAGAGGAAGTGCGATGAAAAGAGGTGTTGCTCATTTGGCGCTGTTTTTGCTGATAGCTGTCTGGAGTGCATTTGCTCCAGCTGCAGAGGGGATAATGGTTGAGGATGCCTGGATCCGCCAGGCACCTCCCGGCGCCACCGCCCTGGCCGGCTACATGACATTGCACAACCACAGCGACAGGGAGCGGTTGCTGGTAGGTGCCAACAGCCCGCTCTTCGGCAAAGTCATGCTCCACCGCACCGTGATGGAGGAGGGCATCGCCAGCATGGTTCACCAGCCCCTGATCCCTATCCCGGCCGGTGGCAAGGTTATCTTCAAGCCCAATGACTTTCATATCATGTTGATGAAGCCGCTGCAGGCGCTCAGGGCCGGCGATCAGGTTGAAGTGACCCTGGAGTTCAAAAACGGTGAAACCCTTTCAGTGAGCTACGAGGTACGGGGCAAGGATGAGCTGATGGATGGTGATCATAGCCATAAGGGGCATGGTTATTGAAAAGAATGGGAAATGTTATTTTAATAGTAGGTGGGAATGGATTATGTAAGTTAATAATAATTCATTTAAAAAGCTATTATAAAACAACTTCTTCTGCAAGTCTACGCCCTTTATCGCATAATAGGTTTGGCTTTTTATTTCTTTG
>JAPHTQ010000053.1 GCA_026196275.1 Gammaproteobacteria bacterium | reverse complement strand
ATACCGGCAAGCACTGAGACACAGCCTGGGAGAGATTGAATACAATCCCCCTATCCCTCCGCTCTCCCTGAAGGCGAGGGGAGAGAGTAGTGCGCAAAAATTACCGATTTTATTTTGGGAGATGCAATGAGTCTGGATCTTGAAACCGCGATGAATAACGCCCGCATCCTCAGCGAGGCGCTGCCCTATATCCGCCGCTTCTCCGGCAAGACCCTGGTGATTAAGTATGGTGGTAACGCCATGATCGAGGAGTCGCTGAAAAACGGCTTCGCCCGTGACGTGGCGCTGCTCAAGCTGGTGGGGATGAACCCGGTGGTGGTGCACGGTGGGGGGCCGCAGATCGGCCAGCTGCTGGAGCGTCTGGGCAAGGAGAGCAAGTTTATCGACGGCATGCGGGTGACCGACCGTGAGACCATGGATGTGGTGCAGATGGTGCTCGGCGGACTGGTGAACAAGGAGATCGTCTCACTGCTCAATCAGCACGGCGGCAAGGCGGTGGGTCTGACCGGCAAGGATGCGGACTTTATCCGCGCCCGGCAGATGAAGTTCGAGCGCAACAATCCGGAGATGAATGCCCCGGAGATCATCGACATCGGTCACGTGGGGGAGATCGATGAGATCAACGGTGGCGTGGTGGATATGCTGATGCACGGCGATTTTATTCCGGTGATCGCGCCGATCGGCGTGGGCGCTGACGGCCAATCCTATAACATCAACGCCGATGTGGTGGCCGGAAAGCTGGCCGAATGTCTCAAGGCGGAGAAATTGATCCTGCTGACCAACACTCCCGGGTTGCTGGACAAGCAGGGCGAAGTGCTGACCGGGCTGAGCAGTGCACGGGTCGATGCGTTGATCGCCGATGGTACCATCCACGGCGGCATGCTGCCGAAGATCCGCTGTGCGCTGGACGCGGTGCACAACGGCGTGCATAGCGCGCACATTATCGATGGCCGGGTGGAACACGCCCTGCTGCTGGAGATCTTTACCAACGAAGGTGTCGGCACCTTGATTCAGAATGCCTGACGGGGGAGTGGAATGAGCGAGAACAACAAAGATAAACCATCACGCCGTCAACAGATCCTTGAGGCGCTGGCGCATGAGCTGGAGAAGAGCCCGGGACAACGCATTACCACCGCCGGCCTGGCCCGTGCGGTAGGGGTCTCGGAGGCGGCGCTCTACCGCCATTTTCCGAGTAAGGCGAAGATGTTCGAGGGGCTGATCGAGTTTATCGAGGAGAGCGTGTTTGGCCTGATCAACCGTATCCTCAAGGATGAGAGCCGTGCGGTTGCCCGTAGCGAGAAGATCATGCTGCTTCTGCTCGGTTTCTCGGCGCGAAATCCGGGGATCAGCCGCATCCTGGTGGGGGATGCCCTGATCGGCGAGACCGAGCGGTTGCACCAGCGCATCAGCCAGTTTTTCGATCGTATCGAGAGTCAGTTAAAGCAGATCCTGCGTGAGGCGGAGCTGGCCGGCGAGTTGCGCGGGCGCCAGCATGTGGCCGCGACAGCGAACATGCTGCTGGCTGCCGCCGAGGGGCGCATGAATCAGTATGTGCGCAGCAATTTCAAACGCTCGCCGATGGTCGAGTGGGAGGAGCAGTGGGCGCTGCTTGCCGCGGCGATCTTCCACTAGTGTAGCCGCCGCCCGGAGGCCTTGAGTTCGCGGAAACGCTCCAGGTCTTGCTGGTATTTCAACTCAAGCCGCGCCTTCTCTTCCTGCTGGCTCTTGATATAACGGTTTTTGTCAGTGATCTGCCGCTCCAGGGAGTCGATCGACTGCTGCAGGTTCTCCGGGATCGCCCTCTCCCTTTGCCGGTAGTTTTCAGCGCGCTGCTGCTCGTGCTGAAGATCGACCTTGTGTTTTTCGACGGTGATCCGGTTGAGCTCGATGGTCGCATCAATGGCGCTGATCTTGCGATCCCGTGCCTCGATGATCTCCTGCTCCGAGAGGAAGGTGGAGAGCAGCACCCGATCGTAATTCGCCTGCTCCTTGCGCAGACGCTCTTGCTCGGCACGGCGCTGCTCCTCTTCGGCCCTGCGCCGGCGCTCCTCCTCCAGCTCTTCCCCGGTCTTGGCCCGTTTCTGCACATCGACGGTCATTCCGCGCTTGTTGAGGGTCTCCGACTCCTGCTGGGCGTACTCGGGCGGAATGGCGTTGCCGCATTCACGCACCCCTTCGTTGTTGGTCCAGCACTTGATTGCAGCCTGGCCGTGTAACGGCATCAGCAGTGCACTACCCAGCAGGCAGCCGATAAGGAAAGTCTTTTGCATCGTATCGTTCATTGTAAGTTTGTGCCGGTAATGAGAGCAGTCGCTACAGTATACTGACACTTTATGGGTATTTCATGGGGGACGATGCCGCCAGCAGCTGTCATCGCCGGCGGCAAAGTTGCGGCATACCGGCTATAGACGAGCTGATGGCAGGGGCAATGCAGCAGGCGCCGCAACCGGGGCGGCACGGTATCATAGCCAGTGGACGAGGTAGTAGAGCATGGAGCCCTCGGAGGAGCGCGAGGGGCCGATCACTTTGGCGGCATAGAGCCCCTTGTCGGCATCGGCTGCTTCGATAGCCGCGATGTCGCTCTCATAGAGGGTGACGCAGTTATCGGGAAAGCGCTCCCGGCTCTTCCTCGGGGTGTAGATCACCGCGAAGTGCTCCTGCACCAGGTTGCTCTGTGCATCCTTGGTAGGTAACGGCATACGCCTCTCCTCCGGCGTTTACACGCCGTATTGGTTGCGGTAGGTCTGGATGGCTTCGAGGTGTTCGGCCATGGCACTATCTCCTTCAAGGTAGTCCATCAGGTCGCCCAGGGTGATGATGCTGGCGACCTTGAGGCCGTAGTTCTGCTCCACCTCCTGGATGGCGGAGAGCTCGCCCCTGCCCTTCTCCTGGCGGTCCAGGGCGATAACCACTCCAGCGGCCTTGGCGCCGGCGTCATCGATGATCTGCATCGCCTCGCCAATGGCGGTGCCGGCAGTGATCACATCATCGATGATCAGGATACGCCCGGCCAGCGGGGCACCGACAATGTTGCCGCCCTCGCCGTGATCCTTGGCCTCTTTGCGGTTGAAGCAGTAGGGGATGTTGCGCTGGTAGCGCTCGTAAAGCGCCACTGCGGTGGTGGCCGCCAGCGGGATCCCCTTGTAGGCGGGGCCGAACAGGGTATCGAATTCGATGCCGGCGTCCTGGATCGCCGCAGCGTAGAAATGGCTCAGGCGGGTCAGATGTGCGCCGGTGTTGAACAGCCCGGCGTTGAAGAAATAGGGGCTGATGCGACCGGACTTGAGCGTGAACTGGCCGAAACGCAGCACATTGTTCTCGATGGCAAATTCGATAAATTCACGCTTGTACTCCTGCATGGTCAACCCCGTCGTGCGTCTGTGGATGGAAAGGGGGCATTGTATCAGCGAATGGAGGTTTTCACGATTCCCTGACGATGCGCTATGCTGTTTGGCTTTGATCTGAAGACGGGGTCAGCAGGAGTGTTTTTCCGATCATGCCCTGCTGATTATCGACTACGACTATCCCCTATAGCCGTGCCCTGCCAATGATGAATCGAAGGATAACTATGGTGGCCGGAGTATGAGTGTACAGAGTGCCCAGCACAGCTGGCGTGATGCCTGGCGTGCCTGGACCCGGCCACAGGTGCTTGGCATGCTGTTTCTGGGGTTCTCCGCCGGTGTGCCGATCCTGCTGATCTTCTCCTCTTTGTCGTTGTGGCTGCGCGAGGCGGGGGTCGAGCGCGCGGCGGTCACCTACTTCAGCTGGGCGGCGCTGGGTTATTCGTTCAAGTTTGTCTGGGCGCCGGTGATCGACAAGCTGCCGCTGCCGCTGCTTGCCTCACTGCTGGGGCAGCGGCGCGCCTGGCTACTGCTGGCCCAGGGGGCGGTGATCGCCGCCATTGTGTTGATGGCGAGCATCGACCCGGCGGGCGGCGAGAGCGCCTTGACGCTGATGGCACTGGCGGCGGTGATGCTGGGCTTCTCCGCAGCGACGCAGGATATCGTCATCGACGCCTACCGCATCGAGGCGGCGGAGAGTGAACTGCAGGCAATGATGTCGGCCACCTATATCGCCGGGTATCGCATCGGTATGCTGGTTGCCGGTGCCGGGGCGCTGTTTCTGGCCTCGGCCTTCGGCTCCAGCAAGGGCGGTTACAGCTACCAGGCGTGGATGTGGAGCTACCTGTGCATGGCCGGGGTGATGCTGGTGGGGGTCGTCACCACACTGCTTATCCGCGAGCCCGACATCTCTGCCTCCAGAAGCCGCTATCTGCACGGGTTGTCGGCCTATCTGCGATTCCTGCTGCTGTTCGGGTTGATGGTGGGCGGACTGGTTGTCACCTACCTCTACAGTCAGCCAGCGGTGGCAGGGCTGAAGCAGTGGCTGACAGGGGCGGCGGCGCTCAATGCCCATTTTGCCGGTTTCATCAGTGAGGCGCTTCGTCTGTTGGGGGCAGCCGCTGTGGCACTGTTGCTGGGGCGGGTCGCTGTTGCGGTGGGCCTGGCCCGGCGTGAGTTGCTGCAGGAGACCTATATCGATCCGGTGGTGGAGTTCTTCCGCCGTTATGGTTCGAGCGCGGCGTTGATCCTGCTGCTGCTGGTGGGCTTTTACCGCATCTCCGATATCGTACTCGGGGTGGTTTCCAACGTCTTTTATCAGGACATGGGCTTCAGCAAGGAGGAGATCGCCGCCGTTACCAAGACCTTTGGCCTGGGGATGGTGCTGCTCGGCGGGTTTGTCGGCGGCACGCTGACGGTGCGTTTCGGCGTCATGCGCATGCTGGTGATCGGTGCGCTGCTCTCGGCGCTGACCAATCTGCTGTTCCTTTGGCTGGCCCATAGTGGACAGGATCTGCTGATACTCACTGTGGTCATCGCCGCTGACAATATCAGTGCGGGACTGGCCAGCGCGGCCTTCGTCGGCTTTCTCTCCAGCCTGACCAATATCGCGTTTACCGCGATGCAATATGCCATTTTCAGTTCCATGATGACGCTGTTTCCGAAGTTGCTGGGGGGCTATTCGGGTGGTATTGTCGATGCGTGGGGTTATGAAAATTTCTTTATACTTACCGCCTTGATAGGCGTTCCGGTGCTGTTTCTGGCCTGGTATTCCGGGCGACTGTTGCGAAACGTTTCCGGTTCTGTCCGCTGATGCCGCTATAATTCCTTTTGGGCACGATTTTCAGTTTTCTGTGTCTGCGCTCTGGCGCAGACCTGGGTAGGTAGAATAGACAAGCGATGATTGAAATTACCTATTTTGCGGCCTTCCTGGTGGGGCTGTTTGGCGGGGTTCACTGTGTGGGCATGTGCGGCGGTATTGTCGGGGCGTTGAGCTTCGGCCTGCCGGAGCAGACCCGTGGCAAGTTCTCGGCGCAGCTTCCCTACCTGCTCAATTACAATCTGGGGCGCCTGTTCAGTTATACCGTGGCGGGCGCACTGTTCGGTGGCGTGGGTGCGCTGGCGGCCAACATGGTGGCGCTGAATCAGGCCCAGTCGGTGCTGCAGGTGATTGCCGGGCTGTTCATGATTGCCATGGGGCTCTACCTTGGTGGCTGGTGGTACGGCATGAGTCGGCTGGAGAAACTCGGCGGCAGGTTATGGCGTTACCTTGAACCGTACGGCCGACGTGTGCTGCCGGTCCGTCGTCCCTCGCAGGCACTGGTGATGGGTATCATCTGGGGCTGGCTACCCTGCGGGCTGGTCTACAGTGCACTGATCTGGGCCATCTCGGCCGGCAGTGCCCTGAAGGGTGGGCTGCTGCTGTTGAGCTTCGGCCTCGGAACATTGCCCAACCTGCTGGCAATGGGGATCTTTGCCGGTAAACTCACCGCGCTGTTGCGCCGCAAGGGCGTGATGCATCTGGCCGGTGCGCTGGTTGTTCTGATTGGACTGTTTACCATCGCCCGGCCCTATCTGTTTAATTAACGAAGAACTGCCGCTCGAAGCTCAGGTTATGGGCGTTGTTCTCCCCTTCGGGTATCACGCGAATATCGAAGGTCAGGCGCTGCTCATCGACGATGGGCAGTTCCGCCAGATAGTAGATAACGGCGCCCTCGCGGATCTCCTCCATTTCCAGCCGATGCACCTTGCTGTAGATGTCCCTGGCGGTTCCCTCGATCTTGGCGCGGACCGGGATAAAGCCGTTATCACCGTCCTTTTTCTGTACGGTGATATTAACGATCGCCCGGTAGCGGCTGCGGGTCAGACCATGGGCCTTGGCAATTTCAGGGTTGACCAGATCTGATTTGAAAGCGCTGTAGTGGATACGGTAATCACCGAACTGACGATATTGTTCAGCTTGCGCCTGCATCGTCACCGTAAAGAGCAGTGTAAAGAGCAGCAACAAGTAGCGGTATGGCATGGTGGGCCTCCTCCTTTTCATAAACCCCGGCAACTATCGACCAAAGGTATTGGTTATATATCAGTTATGCTGGAAGCGATAGAGGGCGATCTCACCCAGCAGGTTAGGCATCAATCTGGTGCCGATGTTGGTGCGGTGCGCGGTATCCACCACGTTACGCTGCAGGATCTCGATCTCAAGTTTATGGCACAGCTGCTCAAAGTCCTTGAGCGTGCAGAGGTGGATATTGGGGGTATCATACCATTCGTTGGGTAAGGCTCGGGAGATCGGCATGTGTCCGCCCAGGGCAATCTGCAGACGGCTTTTCCAGTGACCGAAGTTGGGAAAGGTGACGATCCCCTGGCGACCGACACGCAGCATCTCCTGCAGTAGCCAGGAGGGATAGTGTACGGCCTGCAAGGTCTGGGTCATCACTACATAATCGAAGGAGTTGTCGTCGAAGTAGTCGCTCAGTCCGGCATCCAGATCACTTTGAATGACGCTGATCCCGCGCCGGACGCAGGCAATGACATTCTCCGGATTGATCTCCAGGCCGTAGCCATCCACGTCGCGTTCGTGTCTGAGGTACTCCAGCAGCGCCCCATTACCGCAGCCGAGATCCAGCACGCGGCTGCCCGGTTCGATCCACTGGCTGATGATCTCCAGATCGGGGCGCAGTCCCTTCATCGTTCACACTCTGCGGCAACCCGCTCCATGTAGGCGTGGAAGATGTCGAAGTAGTGCGGGATCGGGATGAGGAAGGCGTCGTGGCCATGGTGCGCTTCGACTTCGGCGTAACTGACCGTCTTGTCGCCATCGAGCAGTGCCTTGACGATCTCCCGCGAGCGCTCCGGCGAGAAGCGCCAGTCGCTGGTGAAGGAGACCACCAGAAATTGGGCCTCTACCCCCTGCAGCGCAGCGGATAGGTCACCGCCATGTTCCGCCGCCGGGTCATAATAGTCCAGCGCCTTGGTCATCAGCAGGTAGGTATTGGCATCGAAGCGCTCGACAAAGCTCTCCCCCTGGTAGCGCAGGTAGCTCTCCACCTGGAACTCCACATCGAAGCCGAAGCTGATCTTGCCCTCGCGCAACTCCCGGCCGAATTTCTTGCGCATCGCATCGTCCGAGAGGTAGGTGATATGTCCCAGCATGCGGGCGATCTTCAGTCCCTGGGCCGGCACCACCCCATGTTCATAATAACGACCGTCGTAAAAATCCGGGTCGGAGCGCAGCGCCTGGCGCACCACCTCGTTAAAGGCGATGTTCTGTGCAGTGAGGTTGGGTGCGGCGGCGATCACCACCGCATGGCGCAGCCGCCGGGGATAGTCGATGGCCCACTGCAGCACCTGCATGCCGCCGAGTGAGCCACCGATCACGGCGGCCCACTGCCCGACACCCAGCGCATCGGCCAGCCGTGCCTGGCTGTTGACCCAGTCGTGGACGGTGACGATGGGGAAATCGGGTCCCCAGGGCTTGCCGGTTTGCGGGTTGGTGCTGGCCGGGCCGCTTGAGCCCTTGCAGCCGCCCAGGTTGTTCAGGCAGACCACATAGAAATGGTTAGTATCGATGGGTTTGCCCGGGCCGATAGCGGTGTCCCACCAGCCGGGCTTGCGATCCTCCATACTGTGATAGCCGGCGGCGTGCTGGTCGCCGGAGAGGGCGTGACAGATGAGGATCGCGTTATCGCGGTTTTCGGCCAGAGTGCCGTAGGTCTCATAGACCAGGTCATACTCCGCCAGTACCCGTCCGCAGTCAAGATTGAGCGGGGTGTCAAAGTGCAGGGTTTGGGTGGTGACCAGACCGACGGAGTCGGCCGGGATAGAATCGGGCATCAGGTTACTTTGTGCTCAGGCGAAGATGACAGTGTGGCAAGTCTAATCAGCACCCGTAGCCGGCGCAAGTCCAGGTCTGTTGTTAGCCGGGAGTCGTACACTAGCTTGCCCTGGCGGCAGGCCGTACGGTGGCGGGATCGGTATCCAGCGGGCGGTTAATTACTTTGAGGATACCGTTGATTTCCGCATACTGTTTTTTCAGCACCGCGCCATTACGCTTCAACTCGTTCATCCGTGACTCCAGGGTGTCCCGCGATTCGTTGATCTTGCGCAGGTTCTCCAGGCGCCGATCCATCTGCTCCTTGTGCTCCTTTATCTGCTTGACCAGTGGAGACATCACCGCCTTGCTCCAGCTTTCGGCATCACGGTGTGCCTTGAAGAAGACATTTCTGGCGTGACTGACCAGGGAGATGAAGAACTTCTTCACCACGTAGTGCTGCTCGGTCATGACGGTCACCGGACTGTTACGAAAGGCCTCTGCCTCATCGTAAAGCTTGTCCATCTCCCGGACGTATTTGTCGATCTCAAAGAGCACCGGCTCGATACCCTGCAGGCCGTGCTCGGACTGGAACTTGTGGTAGACGGTGGTGATCAGCCGGTTGAGACGTTCGGAGTAGTCATCGACCTCCTTGAGCATGGCGCTGATCCCGTCGAAGAATGTTTTCATGCCTGCCTTCAGGCCGTGGGTGGTCCAGGTTTCGGTCATCGATTCACGACTTCTGGAGACCAGTTTGTCCAGCTCGGTGAGACTGAGCATGCCCAGCAGGCGTCTGCTCTGCTCGGAGAGAAGTCGCTTGTTGGCGTTAAAGCTCTCCACATTTTTGTGGTACGCCACCTGCTCCTCCCGGGTTTTATGCATCAGGTGTTCGATCACTTCGTTGTTCTTGCCGCTGAGCCCGTGCAGCTCCTCCAGCTGGCTCTTGATCGAATAAAAGCGCGAGGAGAGCAGGTCGCGGGAATCCTTGATCATGTTGCCAACATCGCTCTGGACGTGTTCCCTGACGATCTCCTGCTGATAGGGCAGGATTTCGTTGGCCAGAATGGATTCCAGGCTGAGGATATTACTGCGCTTGAGCAACTCCTGATCGTGACGGATTTTGGCCAGCAACCCCTTTTGCGCCGAGACCGGATGGACGGTGTTGCTATGGATATCCAGGGTCTGTGCGGCCTTTTTGCACTGATCGGCAATGGTGCGCTCGATCTCTTCATGGGTTTTCAGGTCATCCCACAGGGTGTCGGCCTTGTTGAGGATGACGATAGTGCCCTTCTCCTTGCCTTGGCGCATCGGCTTGACGTTGTGTACCCACATGTCGAGGTCAGACTTGGTCACGCCGGTGTCGGCCGACAGGACGAACATCACCGCCTGTGCCTTGGGTAGCATGTTGAGGGCCAGCTCGGGCTCACTGCCGAGGGCGTTCAGGCCGGGGGTATCGAGGATCACCAGTCCCTGCTTGAGCAGCGGGTGGGGGAAGCTGATCAGGGCGTGGCGCCACAGCGGAATGTCGATCTCCTCCGGCGCGGAGCCATCGGGCCTGTTCAGATGGCTGTCGGCCTCGGAGTAGAGCCCCAGTTTCTGGGCCTCCTGACGCGGCACCCGCTTGGTTTTGACGATCTCACGGAAGGCCTCTGCCATATTGTCCGCATTATCAAGATCCAGGTCGATATGGCTCCAGTGGATGGGATCGTCCTTGTATTCGGCGATGCTGGTCTCCTTGAGCCGGGTCTCGATGGGCAGCAGGCGGATATAGGCCTGCTTGTGTTCATTGTCGTAGAACAGTTCGGTCGGACACATGGTGGTGCGACCGGCCTCGGAGGGCAGCAGGCGGCGGTCGTACTCGGAGAAGAAGATAGCGTTGATCAGTTCGGTCTTGCCGCGGGCAAATTCGGCAACGAAGGCGATGGTGAGTGTGTCCGAACGCAGGGTGCTGATGCTTTCGTAGATCCGCAACTCGTCTTCCGCGCTGGCCATCTCATTGGCATCCAACCATTTTTGGTAGTGGTTGATGCCGGCGATCAGATCCTCCTTCCATTGCCCGTAGGCGTGCATCTGTTCGGTAAAACGTTTGTTGGCCATTTACTGTCTTCTTTATGCTGGGTATTGATGTGCTGTCAGCAGCCGGTTATTCCATATTCATATGCGGTTTTCCAGAGTTCCTTCCGGTTTTGAGATGGGGGTCAAAGTTTGCCCCGTTCCGGCTGCTGCATGTCCACCTAATATATTGAAAATTTGGATAATAACAAGGGTTATCTGGTTTGCCCGACTATCCGGTTATCGATCTGCGCCGCGGTCGGAATACGGCCCGGGGCAGTGATCTCCAGCTGCTTGTCGCGGCCAGTGCTGCCCTTGAGCAGTGCCACCTGGCTCCTGGTCACACCGAAGGCCCTGGCGATAAATTTGAGCAGGTGCTGGTTGGCCTTGCCGTCCACCGGCGGGGCACTGATGCGTATCTTGAGGCTCCCCTCGCCGTAGGGACCGACGATCTCGTCGCGACTGGCCCGTGGCTGCACCCGTACCTGGAGGATGAGTTTATCCCCCTGCCAGCGGTACCATGCGCCGCGTTCAGCCAAGAGTCAGACCGATTACCAGCATTTTCAGCACCTGCAGTGCCAGCAGTACCAGCAGTGGTGAGAGATCGATGCCGGAGATGGGAGGCAGCAGACGCCGTGCCGGGCGCAGCAGCGGTTCGGTCAGGCCGTGCAGCAGTGCGGTGACCGGGTTGTACTGGCCCGGATTGAACCAGCTGCCCAATGCCTGGATGATGATGGCGATGAGAAACAGGCTGATGGTCAGGGCGAACATGTCCAGCAGTGCCACCAGGACGATCGCCAGCGGCTGCAGGGTCCGGCCATCGATCAGGCCGGGGATCTGGAATTGGGCGATCTGGGTACCCACCAGGGTTACCTGGAGCACGGTCAGCAGCCAGGCCACCAACAGGGTGGCCAGATCCAGCCCCCCCAGTCCCGGAACAATGCGCCGTACCGGACGGACCAGTGGCGTGGTCACTTTGACCACAAACTGGGACAGCGGGTTGTAAAAATCGGCCCTGGCCCACTGCAACAGGAAGCGCAGCAGGAGCACCGCGATGTAGAGTTGAAAAAGCGTGGTGAGCAGGAAATCCAGTGCTGTGGTCATCGCCCCCATTGCCTATTCCTCTCCCAGTTGATCCGCCAGCTCCGCGGCACGATCACGGGCGCCGTGCAGTGCCTTGTCAAACAGCTCACGGATACCGCCCTCCTCAAGCAGGGTGATGGCCCGCTCGGTGGTGCCGCCGGGCGAGGTGACACGGGCACGCAGCTCGGCGCAGTCCTCCTGGCTCTCCAGTGCCATCTTGGCGGCACCGAAAGCGGTCTGCAGCGCCAGCAGGTGGGCGCTCTTTTCCGGCAGCCCCAGCCGCTGGCCGCTCTGTTGCAGGATCTCTATCAGCAGAAAGAAGTAGGCCGGCCCGCTACCGGAGAGGGCGGTTACCGCATCCATCAGCGCCTCTTCTTCGACCCACAAGGTCAGACCCACGGCACGCATGATCGCCTCGGCCAGCTCACGCTGCCCGGCATCGACCCGGTTGTTGGCATAGAGGGCAGTGGCGCCGCTTTTGACCAGTGCCGGGGTGTTGGGCATGGTACGGACGATGGCGTTGTCGCCATCCAGCCAGCGGTCGATATCGGCGGCGCGTATGCCCGCGGCCACCGAAATAACCAGGGGGCGGTTCCCCTGTACGGCGGCGCTGATGTCGTGGCAGACCTCATGCAACAGCTGTGGCTTGACCGCCAGCACCAGAACATCCACTGCATTGACCAGTTCACTGTTGTCGGCGCCGGTATGCACACCGAAGCGCGCTGAGAGATCCTCGCGGCGGCCGGTGTCGGGCTCGGCCACCCAGATGTTACTGGCATCAAAACCATCACTGATCAGTCCGCCAAGCAGACTGGCGGCCATGTTGCCGCCGCCGATAAATCCGATATTTCGTGTTTGCATAGTGCTCGTCTGTGGTTGGTTGTCAGGTTGAACGTCAACTATTCTGTTATCTGTCTAACAGACTACAAGATATCCCACCGCTTAGTGTAGTGCACGGTGGTTTATACTGTTCTGGGCGGACGCGGGCCGAACAGGGCGGTGCCGACACGCACCAGGGTCGCCCCCTCGGCGATCGCCGCCTCCAGATCGGAGGACATCCCCATGGAGAGGGTATCCAACTGTAGACCCTCGGTCTGGAGCTGCTCCAGCGCCTGGCGCATCAGACGAAAGGGGATGCGCTGCTGTTCAAAATTCTCAGCCGGCGCCGGAATGGCCATCAGGCCACGTAGGCGCAGGTTCGGCAGCGCGGCGACCTGGTGGGCCAGTGACGGCAACGCTGTCAGACTCACCCCGGACTTGCTCTGCTCACCACTGATATTGACCTGCAGGCAGAGGTTCAGCGGCTCAAGGTGTCGCGGGCGCTGCTCGCTGAGGCGGCGGGCGAGCTTCAGGCGATCGACACTGTGTACCCAGTCGAACTGTTCGGCCAGCGTGCGGGTTTTATTGGACTGGATGGGGCCGATAAAATGCCACTCCAGTCCCAGATCGGCCAGCAGCTCGATTTTCTGCAACGCCTCCTGGAGGTAGTTTTCACCGAAGCGCCGCACCCCCTCTGCCGCCATGCTGCGCAGCTCCTCACTTTGGCGGGTCTTGCTGACCGCCAGCAGGGTGACCTGGGAGGGATCCCTGCCGTATGCCTCGCAGGCGCGCTGGATGCGTTGTCGAACGGTTTGCAGTCGATTGGAGAAGGAGAGGTTGTCTGTCATAGCCTTACGGTATAGTTTATCCTTCGGATGGAGTTGAGCGGGCGCAAAGACTCAGGATGGCAAAGAATATATACAAAAACTTCGTGTTGAGGGCATTGTAATGGATATCACGGAATTACTCGCATTCGGCGTCAAAAACGGTGCCTCCGACCTCCATCTTTCGGCGGGCCTGCCGCCGATGATTCGCGTTGACGGTGACGTGCGGCGTATTAATGTGCCGCCGATGGAACACAAGGATGTCCACCGCCTTGTCTACGATATTATGAACGACAAGCAGCGCAAGGACTACGAAGAGTACCTTGAAACCGACTTCTCCTTCGAGATCAAGGGGCTTGCCCGCTTTCGTGTCAATGCCTTCAACCACAACCGGGGGGCCGGTGCAGTGCTCCGTACCATCCCCTCCAAGATCCTCACCCTGGAGGAGCTCAACTGTCCCCCGATCTTCAAGGAGATCGCCGATAACCCGCGAGGCCTGGCGCTGGTCACCGGGCCGACCGGTTCGGGTAAGTCGACCACCCTGGCGGCGATGATCGACTACATTAACGACAACCATCACGGCCACATTCTGACTCTGGAGGACCCGATCGAATTCGTCCACGAGTCGAAAAAGTGTCTGATCAATCAGCGCGAGATCCACCGTGATTCGCTGGGCTTTAACGAGGCGCTGCGTTCGGCGCTGCGTGAGGACCCGGACGTAATCCTGGTCGGTGAGATGCGTGATCTGGAGACCATTCGGCTGGCGCTGGAGGCGGCCGAGACCGGCCACATGGTGTTCGGTACCCTGCACACCAGCTCGGCAGCCAAGACCATTGACCGTATCGTTGATGTGTTCCCCGCTGCCGAGAAGGATATGGTCCGCTCGATGCTCTCCGAGTCACTGCGCGCGGTTATCTCCCAGACCCTGCTGAAGAAGGTCGGTGGCGGCCGGGTGGCGGCGCACGAGATCATGATCGGCATACCGGCTATCCGCAACCTGATCCGCGAAAACAAGATCGCGCAGATGTACTCCGCCATCCAGACCGGTCAGCAGTACGGCATGCAGACCCTCGATCAGAACCTCAAGAAGCTGGTGGAGAAAGGGGTGGTGAGCAAGCAGGAGGCGCGCTCCAAGGCGGCCAACAAAGACAATTTCATGTAACGAACGGTGAACGACATTAACACACGCTTCACCGCAAGAGAGGGTAAAAAATGGATTTCGATCAGCTGCTGAAATTGATGGTCCACAAGAACGCGTCGGACCTGTTCATCACAACCGGAATTCCGCCGAGTATGAAGGTCAACGGTACCATCACCCCGGTGGCCAAGGGGAGCCTGACGCCCGACCAGGCGCGCCAGATCGTTTTCGGCATTATGAACGAAAGCCAGCGTGAGGATTTCGAAGAGAATCACGAGTGCAACTTTGCCCTGAGCCGCTCCGGTATCGGCCGTTTCCGGGTCAATGTTTTCCAGCAACGCAACCAGGTGGGAATGGTGCTGCGCAAGATCGAGACCGTGATCCCCAGCTTTGAGGATCTGAAATTGCCCGAGATCCTTAAAGACCTGGCGATGACCAAGCGTGGCATCATTCTCTTCGTCGGCGGCACCGGTACCGGTAAATCGACCTCGCTGGCCTCCATGGTCGACTACCGTAACACCAACAGCCACGGCCATATCATCACCATCGAGGATCCGATCGAGTATGTGCACCAGCACAAGGGGTGTATTGTTACCCAGCGCGAGGTAGGGATCGACACCAATACCTTCGATGATGCCCTGGTCAACACCCTGCGCCAGGCGCCTGATGTTATTCTCATCGGCGAGATCCGCCACCGCGAGACGATGGAGCACGCGATCGCCTTCGCCGAGACCGGTCACCTCTGCCTGGCCACTTTGCATGCCAACAACTCCAATCAGGCGATGGATCGGATCATCAACTTCTTCCCCGAAGATCGTCGCCAGCAGTTGCTGATGGATCTCTCGCTTAACCTCAAGGCGGTGGTCTCACAGCGCCTGATCCCCACCGCTGATGGCCAGGGGCGATACGCCGCGGTGGAGATCCTGATCAATACCCCGCTGATGGCCGATCTCATCCTCAAGGGCGAGATCCACGAAATGAAGGCCCTGATGAAGAAGTCCGGCGAGCACGGTATGAAGACCTTCGATCAGGCGCTCTACGAGTTGTACCACAAGGGGATCATCAGCATGGAAGATGCACTGCGCAACTCCGACTCGCCCAATGAGGTGCGGTTGATGATCAAGCTCAAGGATCAGGAGATGGGCGAAGACGAGCTGGGCTCCAGCCTGAACGGCCTGACCCTTGAAGAGTCGGGGGATGACCCGGGGATGATCCGCTGAGCTGGCTACCAGTTTTTAAAGATTCAGGCTGAAGGTTTAAAGAGGCGTAGCAAACACTGTGCGCGAAGCATGTATCTCAAGGCGAGTGAGCGTAAGAGCGTCTCTTTAAACTTGAAGCTTCGAACTTGAAACTTTTAGGCGAAGACCGTTTTGGCGTCGAAGACCGGTCCGTCGACACAGACCCGCTTCATCGCCGGCCCCTTATCCGTCTGCACCTCGACCACGCAGCCGGCGCAGCCACCCACGCCGCACGCCATGAACTCCTCCATGGAGACCTGACAGGGCAGCTGGTACTCAGCCGCCAGTCTTGCCACCGCCTCCAGCATCGGATGGGGGCCGCAGCTGAATACCTCCACCTCACTACGCTGCTCCTCGCTCAGGGCGTTGAGCCAGTGGCGGGCCAGATCGGTAACATAACCCTCATAACAACCGACGTAGCCCTGCAGGCTGGCCAGCCGTGAGGCGATACCCCAGTCCTCCAGCAACGGCATGGCGGCGATCACCTCGGCCGGCACACCGGGCAACATGATCTGAGAGGGGCGTGGCTGGAACGGAAACGGTACCTCCGAGCCCATGATGACAAAGGGCTGGTAGGCCCCTTTGATCTCGCGCAGCCGATCGGCGAGGAAGATCATCGGCGGGATCCCGACGCCACCGCCGATAAGCAGCGGCCGCGGTCGCTCCATGTGGGGCTGGAAGAGGTTACCTATGGGACCCATGATATCGAGCTTCTCACCGACCTTGCGCTGCGACAGCAGCGCTGTGCCTTCGCCGAAGACCTTGTAGAGGAAATCGACGGTGCCGTTGCGCTTGTCCGTGCCCATGATCGAGATGGGGCGGCGCAGCGGCCGGTTGGGGTTGACCTGGATGTGGGCGAAGCTGCCCGGCTCGGCATGTGCGGCGATCTGCGGGGCGTGGACGCGCAGGGTGAACTGCGCCCCCTGATGGGCCTGATGCCGCAGGATCTCCGCCTGCTCGACAAAAATCGTATCGCGATGTGCTTTCTTCATGGTTGTGCCTGTTTCAAATAATTTTCTGCCACAGAGGTCACAGAGTTCACGGAGCTATATGATCATGGGTGCAGTACACGCCCGAAATCATGGGCATGAAATCCTGAAGTGCTGCTTTTCTCAGTGTTCTCTGTGCCCTCTGTGGCTAATCAAATTTTATAAACCGTCCGGCCGCCGAGCAGGGTACGGGTGACTCGCCCGCGCAGCTCCCAGCCGAGAAACGGGGTATTCTTGCCGGCAGAGATCAGTGTCTCCTCGCTGACCGTCCAGTGCTGCTGCGGATCGAAGATACAGATATCGGCTACCGCACCGACGGTCAGCTGGCCGCGGTCAGAGCCAAGAATACGCGCCGGTTCACTTGTCAGGCGGGCAAGCGCCTCGTTCAGCTCCATCAGACCTTCATCCACCAGTCGCAGGGTTAGGGGCAGCAGTGTCTCCAGGGCGCTGATGCCCGGTTCGGTGGCGGCGAACGGGGCCAATTTGGCATCACGGTCGTGGGGCTGGTGATCGGAGCAGATGGCACTGATCACCCCGCTGGCCACCGCCTCGCGCAGGCCGTCCCGGTCACGCTGGCTGCGCAGCGGGGGACGTACGTGACAGAAGCTGTTGTAGTCGCTGGCATCCATTTCGGTCAGATAGAGTTGGTGAGCGCTTACATCGGCGCTGACCGGGAGCCCCTTGGTCCGCGCCTCGGCGATCATCGCCACTGCCCGGGCCGTGGAGAGCTGACCGAAGTGGGCGCGTACCCCGGTCTGCTCGACCAGCATCAGATCCCGGCCAACGGCGATCACCTCGGCGCACTCGGGGATGCCGGGCAGCCCGAGACGGGTGCTGACCGGTCCCTCGTGGACGCAGCCATCGGCGCCGAGCCAGGGGTCTTCGGCAGTGATAAAGACGGTCAGCCCCAGCGTGGCGGCGTACTCCAGCGCACGGCGTTGGACCAGCGTGGAGCGGATGGCGTGGCGGGCGTTGCCCATCACCACGCAGCCGGCACCGTGCAGGGCCTGCATCGAGGCCAATTGCTCGCCCTGCAGCCCCTGGGTCAGGGCGCCGATGGGCAGGACATTGGTTTTGCCGGCCGCGGTGGCGCGGTGACAGATCTGTTCGGCGACGGCGGGGGTGTCGATCACCGGTCGGGTATCGGGCGGGCAGCAGAGGGTGGTGATGCCGGCGGCGGCCGCGGCCGCGGTTTCGCCGGCGATGCTGCCCTTGTGTTTTTCGCCCGGCTCGCGCAACCGCGCCTGTAGGTCGACAAGACCAGGGCAGACGATCTGGCCGCCGGCATCGATCACCGTCTCCTCACGAAAATCCTCCGGCGCCTCACCGATAGCGGCGATGCGGCCATGCTCGATATAGAGATCGGCGATGCGATCGAGCCGGTTGGCCGGGTCGATAATGTGTCCGCCGCGGATCACGCTTCCCATGTCACTGTCCCTCCGCACTGCTTTCGACCCCGGGCTGACGTCCCAGCACCATGCTCATCACTGCCATGCGTACCGCCAGGCCGTTGCTGACCTGTTCCAGGATCACCGATTGGGGGCCATCGGCGACACTGGAGGCGATCTCCACACCGCGATTAATGGGGCCGGGATGCATCACGATAGCGTCGGGTTTGGCCAGCCTGAGCGTCTCTCTGGTGAGGCCATAGCGCTGGAAGTATTCGTTCTCGCTGGGCAGTAACGCCCCCTGCATGCGCTCTTTCTGCAATCGCAGCATGATCACCACATCCACCCCGTCGAGCCCCTGTTCCAGGTTGTGGAAGATGTGTGCCCCCATCTGGCCGAAGGCGGCGGGGATCAGAGTCTTGGGTCCGACCACCCGCAGCTCGCCGACCCCCAGAGTGTTGAGGGCGTGGATCTGCGAACGGGCAACCCTGGAGTGGAGGATGTCGCCGACGATGGCCACCTTGAGGTTGTGAAACTCCCCCTTGTGGCGGCGGATGGTGAACATGTCGAGCATCGCCTGGGTGGGGTGGGCGTGGCGGCCGTCGCCGGCGTTGATCACGCTCACATGGTCGGCGACGTGTTTGGCGATGAAGTGGGCCGCGCCGCTGTCACCGTGGCGCACCACGAACATATCGCAGTGCATCGCCTCGAGGTTGTGCAGCATATCCAGCAGGCTCTCGCCCTTGCTGGTGGCGGAGGTGGCGATGTTAATGCTCTGCACATCGGCGGAGAGACGCGAGGCGGCCAGTTCAAAGGTGGTGCGGGTGCGGGTACTGGTCTCGAAAAAGAGATTAATGATGGTCTTGCCGCGCAGCAGCGGTACCTTTTTCACGCTCTTGCCAGCGACCGTGGCGAAGGATTCGGCCAGGTCGAGGATCTTGGTTAAATGCTGCTTGCCCAGCCCCTCGGTGGTGAGGAAGTGCTTAAGGTTGCCGTTACTGTCCAGTTGCGGATTATTCATGGCTGTTTTGCAGGCTGAGGCTCAGGGGTTCAGGTCCGTTGAGTTTAATCTGTTCGTGCGGGCCGAGGGAGATCTGAAAGCCGCTGACGTCGGGTTGGATGGGCAGTTCGCGACCGCTGCGGTCAACCAGTACCGCCAGTACCACCCTGGCTGGACGGCCGTAGTCGAAGATCTCGTTAAGCGCGGCGCGGATGGTGCGTCCGCTCTGCAGGACATCGTCCACCAGAATGATGCTGCGATCCTCGACCTCGAAGGGGAGGTTGGAGGGTTTGACCTGGGGATGCATGCCGATCCGCGAGAAGTCGTCGCGGTAGAAACTGATATCCAGTGTGCCCAGCGGCTCGCCGATCCCCAGCCTGCGGTGCAGTGCCTCGGCCACCCAGGCACCACCGGTGTGGATGCCGATCATGCAGGGGTTGCTGATGGCGTGCTGTTGCATCAGCTCATCGAGCCGGCCTGTCATCTGTTCGATCAGCGCTGCGGGATCCGAGGGTATGTCGTGGCTCATGCGTCGTTATCTGTGTCCGGTTGTTGTGCCAGCCAGCTCTCCAGGATGATACGGGCGGCCTGTTTGTCCACATCCCCTTTGCTGAAGCGTCCCTGTTCAGTGAGGTACCGTTCGGCCTCAACAGAGCTTAGCCGTTCATCGATGGTGAACACTGGGAGATTGTACCTGCCCTTGAGGCGATTACCAAAACGCCTCGCCAGACGGGTCACCTCATGTTCGCTGCCATCAAGGTTGAGCGGCAGGCCGATCACCAGTGCATCCGGCTGCCACTGTTCGATCAGGCGGCTGATGCCGCGCCAGTCGGGGCCGCCGTCCGGACTGCTCAGGGTCTCCAGGGCACGGGCGGTGCGGGTCAGCTCCTGGCCTACAGCCACGCCGATACGCCTGATGCCGAAGTCGAAGCCGAGCAGGACGCGGGGTTTGCTCTCGCTCACGCGTGGCCGATATCGCTGGAGAGCAGATTGAGATCGACCCCCAGCAGCCGGGCGGCGGCCGCCCAGCGTTCTTCCAGGGGCAGGTCGAAGAGGATCTCGTGATTGGCCGGCCCACTCAACCAGGCGTTCTGCTTCAGCTCCTCCTCCAGTTGTCCCGGACCCCAGCCGGCATAGCCGAGGGCGATAAGGTAGCGGGCGGGTCCTTCCGCGTGACCGATAGCGGTGAGGATGTCGCGCGAGGTGGTCAGCGCAATGTCATCACTGATCTGCAGGCTCGCCTCCCAGGCCCCCACCGGGGTATGGATGACAAAACCGTGCTCGAGTTGCACCGGGCCGCCCTCGTTGACCATCACCGAGGTGTCCAGTTTGTTGCTCGGTTCGATCTCCATCTGACACAGCACCTCGGCCAGCGGGATCGCCATTGGGCGATTGATGACAATGCCCATGGCACCCTCTTCGGTGTGCTCGCAGATATAGGTGACAGTGTGGCTGAAGTTGGGATCGGCAAGCGCGGGCATGGCGATCAGAAAATGGTTACGCAGGTTCGGGATATCACTCATGGGGGAAGTATCGGCCAGCGCTTGGCATCGGCGCAAGTGTCAGCGGCGGGTTTGTTGAAAACTGTCATTCTGGAATTGCCAGACGCGAATGATATGCAGGATGTCGGTCTCCTTGCGTACCTCCGGTGGGAAGGCGTTGAACGGGGCGGCGAGCTTGACGATGCGGATCGCCCCGTCATCCAGTATCTTGTGCCCGGAGGAACGTATCACCTCGATGCTGGCGACACTGCCGTCGGGCCTCAGTGCCACATCCAGTGTCAGATGGCCGTTCAATCCCCGGCGTTTGGCCTCATCCGGGTAGTTGAGGTTGCCGATACGCTCCACCTTCTGTCGCCAGGCATCCATGTAGGCGGCGTAGCGGTACTCGCTGGTGCTGGCGGTGATGGTCTTCTCCCGCCCCTTTTGCGCATAGGCCTGCTGGCGCTGTTCAATCTGCGCGCTCAGCCGCGCGATGGAGCGACTGCGGTTGAGCAGTTCAGCCGCGGTGGGGGCCTCCGGGGTCTGTGGCCGAGGCGATTGCTCCGGCTGCTCTATCCGGGTGGGGCTGTCGGCCTCGGTGGTCATCACCAGAGTCTCCTCCCGTACCTGTTGCGGCGGTGGGGCGACCATCGGGGTGTTTTGTTCGGCATCGCCGGGATCTTCGTTGGGCAAAGGGTTAAAGGCCGGACTGGAGGGGCGCAGCTTCTCCTCGACATTTCCGCCCCCCTTCTGGCTGGCCTGCGCCAGGTAGTCGGCATCATCCGGCTTTTCCCTGTCGCTGCTGTGCACCAGCGTGATCTCCAGTGAAATCGGGATCTCACGGGGAACCAGCTGTTCAAAGTCGAAGCTGATCCCGAGAATGAGCAGGGCATGCACTGCGACGGCGAGAAACAGGGTGAGGCCGAGGCGGTCCGAGGCGGATACCTTGATGGGCAGTGAGCTGGTCGTCACGACAGCGGGTGGGTCCTTGGTTTCGGTTGCGGGGATTATAACGCCGGGTCACTCTGCGCGCACACTACCCAGCCGTCTGGCCAGCGCCGGGGTGGTTACCGTGCGACCATCTTCGGTGATGATGCTGGCGTAGTCTATAGATAGGACCTGTAGCTGGCTGGCAAGTTTCGTCTCCCCGCCGGCCAGCAGCGCCTGTGCCAGTGCGGCGGCGGTGGCGGCACTGGGGTGGAGCACCGTGACCGAATCCATTCCGCGACTGGGGTAACCGGTGTAGGGATCGATATAGGGGTGGTAGCGTCCTTCCTCATCGGCGAAGGTGACGTCGGCGGTGGACAGGGTGACCGCCGCCTCACCATCGTGTAGGGAGAGCGGCCCTGCGGCCTGACCGGGCAGCTCCAGCTTCCAGTCCTCGCCCAGGACCGCGACGGCATTGCCGTTGTCGATGCGGGCGCTGGTGACACCCTGCTCGGCAAGGCGGGCACGCGCGGTGTCGAGGGCGTAGCCCTGGGCGAAGGGGCCGAAATCGATCTGTAGCGCACTGTTGCCCGAGCGCATGCGGATACCGTCGATCTGGATCTCACTCATGCGTGGACGGGCTGCAAGTAGGGTATCAATCTCTTCCCGGGATGGGACCATCGGTTGCGGAAATTCGCTGTGGAACCCCCACAGCTGCTGCAACCGGCCGAGGGCCGGGGCGTAGTAGCCGGCGGTCTGCTGCTCCAGGCGACCGGCTAGCCGGATCATCGGCAGGATGGAGGGGTTGGCGGAAAACTCCGCTCCAAATGAGAACAGCTGGTTGGTGCGTCCCAAGGGGCCGGGGTTCCAGGGGTGTGACACCTCGGCGATGAACAACAGGTCCTCGATGGCAGTGTGTGCGGCCTTTTCCGCCTCGTTCTGCGCCACGCCACGCAGGGTCAGCTCCAGTGGCCGGGAGAAGGCGGTGGCAGTGCTGGTGTGGGACGGCGATTCCTGTGTGCAGGCAGTGAGTGCGCCCAGCAGCAGAAGGAGACCGGCCAGGAGGGACCAGCGTGCAGGCAATCGACTCATTGCGAAGTTCCCTCCAGTCGCTGCGCAATGGCGTCCATCAGTTGTCCGCCGATATCCAGGCCATATTCGCGATCGAGTTCGCGGATGCAGGTCGGGCTGGTGACATTGACCTCGGTGAGGTAGTCGCCAATGACATCCAGGCCGACAAAGAGGAGTCCCATTTCACGCAGGGTCGGTGCCACCTGCTCGCAGATCCAGTAGTCCCGTTCACTGAGATTGACCCCTATCCCCTGGCCGCCCGCAGCCAGGTTGCCGCGCAGCTCGCCGCTGGCGGGAATGCGTGCCAGGGCGTAGGGGACCGGTGCGCCGTCGACCAGCAGAATGCGCTTGTCACCGGCGGCGATCTCGGGGATGAAGCGCTGGGCCATGGCATAACGACTACCGTGGCCGGTCAGGGTTTCGATGATGACGCTGGTGTTGGGATCGCCGGGGGCGGTCTTGAAGATGGAGGCGCCGCCCATCCCCTCCAGCGGCTTGAGAATGGTTTCGCCCTGCCGCTGCACGAATTCGCGCAGTTGCGTGGCGCGCCGGGAGATCAGCGTCGGCGGTGTGCACTGCGGAAAACAGCTGGTAAAGACCTTTTCGTTGGCATCACGCAGGCTGCGGGCGCGGTTGACCACCAGGGTGCCCTGGCGCTCCGCCTGCTCCAGCATGTAGGTGGCGTAGATATACTCCATGTCGAAGGGCGGGTCCTTGCGCATCAATATCGCATCCAGTGTGTGCAGCGGGCGGGTCTCTGTCGCCCCCAGCTCATACCAGTTTTGCTCGTCGGCATGTACCTTTAGCGGACGCATCTCTGCCAGGGCCTCTCCCCCCTGCATAGAGAGATCATCCATCTCCATATAGTGCAGTTCCCAGCCCCGGCGAGAGGCGGCCAGCAGCATGGCCAGGGTACTGTCCTTGTGGTATTTGATTGACCCGATGGGGTCCATAATGACACCGAGAGATATTGGCATATTATGACCTTTGCTGGTAACTGGGGTTGCGGGTGCTGCTCTTGACGGCCAACTGCGGTACTCTATCAGAAATTAAATGGAGGGCGGAGCCCCAAACCTGTCGAAGTTCCATTGGAGTATGGGCTGCCGGCAAGGTGATTACACTGGCTGTCAATGCCATTTTTTTGAAAATAGTCCTTTAAATACCACGAGCTTATGGCTTGAAACTAGAATGTGTGTTAAATATCCAACACAATACAAAAACTTTTCTACGTGGTAGCTTAGCGGCGGGACCGTGTATCGATGATAAAAATGGGGGATGCGTGACTAGCGAAGCGGCAGCAACAGGGTTGCAGGGCCTCAAGGTCATGGTAATCGATGACAGCAAGACGATCCGGCGGACAGCAGAGACCTTGCTGAAAAAAGAGGGATGTGAGGTCATCACCGCTAATGATGGCTTCGAGGCGCTGTCGAAAATCGCCGACCATAACCCGGACATCATTTTTGTGGACATCATGATGCCACGGCTCGATGGCTATCAGACCTGCGCCCTTATCAAGCACAATCAGAAATTCAAAAATACTCCGGTGATCATGCTCTCCAGCAAGGATGGGCTGTTCGACCGTGCACGTGGGCGCATCGTCGGCTCAGAGCAGTATCTGACCAAACCCTTTACCAAAGAAGAGCTTCTTGGAGCGATTCAGGATCATGCGCTGAAGAGCGCCTCCTGAAGCCGCCGTGATTAGAGCTGTCTCGCACTCTTCAGTAGCTGCGCGGGGCAGGGGAAAATAACCAACCGATATTCGCAGGAGACTTTACAATGGCACAAATCCTGATTGTGGACGACTCACCCACCGAGATCCACGTACTCTCTTCGATGCTGGAAAAGATGGGTCATTCCGTTGTGACCGCAGAAAACGGCGAAGATGGCATTGCCCAGGCCAAGGAACACAAACCGGATCTGATCCTCATGGATGTGGTCATGCCCGGGATGAACGGCTTTCAGGCCACCCGCCAGCTGACCAAGGACAGTGAGACTGCGGAGATTCCGATCATCATTGTCACCACCAAGGATCAGGAAACCGACCGGGTGTGGGGCCTGCGCCAGGGAGCCAAGGACTATGTCACCAAGCCGGTGGAAGAGGCGATGCTGGTTGAGAAGATCAACAGTCTGCTCTAGGACGAACCGCCGTGGTCGATAGTACACAGAACCCCCCGATCCTTATTCTGCACGAGCTGGATCAGCGAAGCCGCCAGCATGCCCATGCCCTGCCGCAGCAGATAGAGGTCAAAACCACCCGCGACGGGATTGGTCTTCGGCTGGGGGAGGTGACGCTGGTGGTGCCCATGGAGCAGGTCAAGGAGATCCTTACCAGCGTGACGGTCAGCCGCATCCCCGGCGCCAGGGAATGGGTGCGTGGTGTCGCCAACGTGCGCGGCAATCTGTTGCCGATACTTGACCTTAACGGTTTTATCTTTGGTGAGACTTCCAGGATAACGCGACACAGTCGAGTCCTGGTGATGCAGCACAAGGGTGTGGCGGCTGGCTTGATGGTCAGTGAGGTGCTGGGTATGCGCCACTTCCTTGAGGATGAGTTCAGTAACGATATCAGCCAGATGAATACAACTCTCCAGCCGTTGTTGAACGGTGTTTTTCGCCAGAGCGGTGAGGCGTGGGGGGTATTTGATATTCATAAACTGGTGGACCTGCCGGAGTTTATGCAGGTTGCTGCATGAGAGGCCGACCATGCAGATTTGAGTATCACGGAAAGCAGTAAAAAAGAATCTTTCAGTATTTAGGGAATTGAGTCAGGAGCCGAGAAGATGAAGTTACCGTTAATCGCAAAAATGCGCTCAAAGTCAGAAGGTGGCGTAAAGGCGAGTTCTACAGCATCCGCGGGTGGCAAGGGGCTGAGGTTGCTGATTGCCTTGCTCCTGGCAGCAGTGGTGGCGATGGGTGTTGTTTACTCCATGGTAGCCATCCAGGGTGGCCACGATAATGAGTATCTCGGCCTGCTGGGTGAGCAGCGAGTACTGTCTCAGCGGATCTCCAAATTCGCCGGTCAGGCCAACCGCGGTTTGCCGGTGACCTTCGATCAGCTGGAGAAATACCGCGATGAGTTTGCCCATAACCTGCGTTTGCTGCGTGCCGGTAACCCCGATACAGGTATGCCCCCTTCGGCTAATGAGCAGGTAATCGGCAGACTGAACGAAGCGGTTCGCCAGTGGGAGCGCTATAACGAAAACATACAGGTCATTATCGATGCGCGCGAGGTGGTCATTGCCCTGCGCGAGATCGTGAAGCACATCAACGATAACTCCGCACAGCTGCTGGCGATGACCGATGAGGTTGCTACCATGCTGGCGCAGAAGGGCGCGCGCGCCGATCAGGTCTATATCGCCAGCCGCCAGTTGATGCTCAGCCAACGCATCATCAACAACGTAAACCGTGTGCTGGAAGGTGGCGAAGGCGCGGTAACCGCTGCCGACCGTTTTGGTCGTGATGCGGCGCTGTATGGACGGGTGGTTAACGGTCTGCTCGAGGGGGATAAGGCGCTCGGTATTCGCGAAGTGACCGACGATGCGATCGTTGAGCGGGTTGAAGAGGTCAGCGACCTGTTTGACATGATCGGCAGGCAGGTGAGTGGCATCCTTGAACGAAGCCCCGAAGTATTCCAGGTATCAGGAAGTGTTCAGCGTATTCTGGACGACTCCGACCCTCTGCTGGATGCGTTGTCGGCCCTGGATACGGCTTACCGAAATGAGATCGAAACCCGCCCGCTGACCAACTTCGTTGGTAACATCTTCGCGCTAGCCGCTGTGGTGCTACTGGTCCTGTTGGGGTGGCGTCTGAAGAGAGAGGGTGATGCACGACTGGCGGCGACCGAGGCCGAGCGTGAGGCGACCGAGGAGCAGAGCCGTCGCAGCCAGCAGGCGATCATGCGGCTGCTGGATGAGATGGGCGATTTGGCGGATGGTGACCTTACCGTAAACGCCACGGTAACCGAGGACATCACCGGGGCGATCGCCGACTCTATGAACTTCACCATCGACGCGCTACGCAGCCTGGTTGAGGCGATTAACGACACTGCCGGCCAGGTAACTTCGGCGGCCGAGAAGACGCAGGCCACGGCGACCCATCTGGCCGAGGCGAGTAGCCACCAGGCCCAGCAGATCGCCTCGGCCAGTTCGGCGGTGACTGAGATGGCGACCTCCATCGAAGGTGTATCGCGCAACGCGGACCAATTGGCGGAAGAGTCACAGCGCTCGGTAAGCATCGCGAAAAAAGGTTCCGAGGCGGTACAGAAAACCATTACCGGTATGGATGTCATCCGCGAGCAGATCCAGGAGACCTCAAAGCGAATCAAACGTCTGGGTGAATCCTCCCAGGAGATCGGTGATATCGTTGAGCTGATTAACGACATCGCCGAGCAGACCAATATCCTGGCGTTGAATGCGGCGATCCAGGCGGCGATGGCGGGTGAAGCGGGCCGGGGCTTCGCGGTGGTTGCGGACGAGGTGACCCGACTTGCGGAACGCTCCTCCGATGCGACCAAGCAGATTGAGGCGCTGGTAAAAACCATCCAGACCGATACCAACGAAGCGGTTATCTCGATGGAGCAGAGCACCTCCGGGGTAGTTGCGGGGGCACGGCTGGCCGAGGATGCGGGTTCCGCGCTGGGTGAGATCGAGAGCGTGGCGACCAATCTGGCTGATCTTGTACAGAGCATCACCAACGCCACCCGCCAGCAGGCCACGGCGGCGGCAAATATCTCCGATACCATGAACGTTATCCAGGAGATCACCACTCAAACCTCCGAGGGTACCAAACAGACCGCTTCATCAATCGGTAATCTCTCCGAGCTGGCCAGTGAGCTGAAGCACTCAGTATCTGGCTTCAAGCTGCCGGGTTAAATTTGGCGAGCAGTGGCGAGGATACGGTTGCCGGTGGCCTTCGCGTAATGCCAGGGCGCTATGCGGAACGCAGGGAAGCGTTGAGTAGCGTAGAGGCGGCCAGCTTGGGGACGGTATTTAAGGTGAGGGACTAAGGGCGCGATTCATATGCAGATGGCCGAACAGTTTGATATCAGCACTCTGGCATGGGTCAAGGGTGAAATTGACGAAACGCTCAAACAGGCGAGGACTGCCCTTGAGCGCTATGTCGATGAGTCTGATGATGAGGCAGAGCTCGTTTCGTGCATTGATTCTATCCATCAGGTTGCGGGTACCCTGCAGATGGTGGAACTGCGCGGTGCCGCCCTGTTTGCAACGGAGGTAGAGCAGTTCGCGACCTCCTTGCGGCAGGACGAAGTTGAACATAAAGAGCAGGCCTACGAACTGCTGATGCGCGCCATTTTGCAGCTTCCCGATTATCTTGAGAGTCTTCTTGACGGAAAAAGCGACAATCCGGTCGTGCTGGTGCCGCTGCTTAACGAGCTGCGTCAGCTGCGTGGCGAGCAGGCGCTGGATAGCGCACAGTTCTTCCGCCCCAACCTGGCCGTAGCACCACCGCAGAAACGGACCGCCACGGCAAAGGGTATCAACAGTCAGGATGCGGCAAAAAAACTCCACCGCTTCTATCTGACGGCACTGGCCAAGATCATCAAAGGGGTGGATGTTGAAGCAAACCTGAAAATTGCGGCAACGGTGATCGACAGACTCTATGCCGTAGCGGAGGGTGAGACGTTACGCCGCTTGCTGTGGGTTTCCCAGGCCTTTATCGAGGCCTTGGCGGATCACAGTATCGAGCTGGATAGTCAGGGCAAGCCGCCGCTGGGGAAACTTGAGCAGCAAATCAAACTGATCGGGAGAAAAGGCGAGTCGGCACTGGTCGAGGAGAGTCTTGGCGAGCTGTTGCAGGCGATGCTGTACCAGATCGCGCAGTCCGGTGCCGCAGGGGACTATGCCGCCAGCGTTCGTCTGGCTTTCGATCTGGATCGCCTTCTGCCTGGGAGCTCAGTCGGCCCTGGCGGTCTGAATGCCGAACTCAAGCAGACGGTGTCGGCCGATATTATGGAAGAGCTGACCCGGGTCAAGGATAGCTTTGACATTTTTGTGCGCAGTGATCGGCGCCATCCGGAAAGTCTCGCCGAGCTGGCAGACAGTCTCGGCAATATTGCCGAGACACTGAGTATGTTGCAGGAAGAGTCACTGCGTCAGACGCTGCTGCAGCAGGTGGCAGTGATCCGCCAGCTGGTCAGCGGGGAGCAGGAGAGTCATGACGATATCCTGATGGGTGTGGCTGGTGCGGTTCTCGCGGTGGAGTCAGCGCTGTGCGACTGGGGTAACAGTGCCCCGGTGGTGAAGGCCGATGCCAGCGAAGAGCAGGTAGACGATGCGGAAAATTCCCCCCAGGCCATCGCCGAGCACCAGCGCGTTACGCGCCAGGTTATGAAAGAGGCCAAGGATGACCTGACCCGGATACGCGAGGCAATTAACAACTATCTGGAAAATTCGCAGGATAAAACGATTCTGCAGCCCTTGCCGGTTATGCTGCACAACATCATCGGCAGTCTGACCATGCTCTCCTACAAGCGGGTGGCCCAGATTCTGGTGTCAGTTCGTGCCTTTATTGAACACGAACTCATCAGCGGTGACGCCATCCCCGAACAGACCAGGCTCGATGCGTTGGCTGATGCGGTGATGAGTGTCGAATACTATCTGGAGGCGTTCATTCAGAGCCGTGTCCATCCGGGAACGGTGCTGGATGTGGCTGAAAGTGCTGTTGAGGCGCTCGGCTATCCCTGCGGCACCGTGGTCGAGACAGATATTCTCACCGCGGAGCAGGGCCCGGATCTGACGGGTATAGAGGTCATTGAGTCCGCTGAGCAGTTTGACGTTGAGGCCGAAGAGCAGGCCCTCACAGAGACTGATAGCGCAATGGATGAGACGCCGGCCGTTGCCGAGGCCGAGACGGCGCAGGATGTCGTTGCTGAGCAAGTGGCGGCGTCAGCGGAGAAACTCCCGACCACGCCCGCCGCGGAAAGGGCGTCGACCGGTGTTGAGGTGGACGATGAGATCCTTGAGATCTTCATCGAGGAGGCGGAAGAGGAGTTGGAGAGCATCAGCCAGATGCTGCCGGCATGGAGTCGTGACCCCTCCGATGAGGAGAGTCTGAAAACCCTGCGGCGCAGTTTTCATACGCTCAAGGGAAGTGGCCGCCTGGTTGGCGCCCTTGAGGTTGGCGAGTTTGCCTGGGCATTCGAGAACATGCTTAACCGCGTCATCGATGGCGCCGCCACGCCCACTGCCACCATGTTTGACCTGCTCGAACAGGCGCTTGAGGTCCTCCCTGAACTCATCGAACAGTTCCGCAGTGGCAAGACCCCTGAAGCCGATGCCGAGATGTTGCGGCAGATGGCCACCGAGATTATTGAGCCTGGCGGACTTAAGCTGACGGAACCTGCGGTGTCCGAAGCGGCACAGGGTGGGACGGCTGCAGAGCAGGAGACGAAGCCAGCGGCCTCAGTGGAGCAGGCTGCCGAAGCAGTGACAGCGGAGATCCCGCAGCTGGATCCGGCTTTGCTGGAGATCTACGCCAAGGAAGCGGAGGGCCACCTGCAGGAGCTCGAACGCTTTATTGCCGAATGGCGCGAGGGCGGAAGCCACAAGGTGAGTGAGCCGCTGATTCGCGCGCTGCATACGCTGCAGGGAAGTTCCCGCATGGCTAGCGTGATGAGTGTGGCCGATGTTTGCGTATCGCTGGAAAAATATGCCAAGACACTGCAGGCAAGCCATCAGGGCGTGGAGGCAGAAGGGATTGATGCGCTGGCATCCTGCCTTGAATATGTCAGGGCGATGTTGGGCTACCTGGCGGGAGGTGGTGGGGGCAGGGGTGAAAATGTCCCTGACAGCACTGCAGCCAGGGCAATGGCTGATGAGGTTTATGCCGGGGTTCAGCATCTGGAGCATGCCGCCAGTGCACAACCCGAAGCAGGGCTGGCTCGCCAGGAAGAGAAAGAGAGCTTCGAGTTCGGACAGCTGCCGGCAACTGAGGCCGCCACCCCCTCGCGACAGGCCGAGATGCCCGCTACTGAGGCAGCAGCAGGCTCCTCTGGGGAAGAGGGGTATGACCAGGATCTGCTGGATATCTTTCTTGAAGAGGGACGCGATATCCTCGATGCCAGTGAAGAGACGCTGCAGGCGTGGGTGGACAGTCCGGATGACCGTTCCTTGATCGAGTCGTTGCAGCGTCAGCTGCACACACTCAAGGGCGGCGCGAGGATGGCCGGCATCAAGGCCATTGGTGATTTGAGTCATAGTCTTGAGTCAACCTTCGAGGCGGTGGAGGAGGGGCGCCTGGAGCGCACACCGCAGATGCTGGATCTGCTGCAGTTATCCCATGACCGCCTGGTGGCCATGCTGGAGCAGGTGAGTAACCACGAGCCCGTGGTGGACGGCGATGATCTGATTCGCCAGGTGGAGGTGCTGGGGCAGGGAGGGGAGCTGCAGCCTGAGACCGCTGCAGCGGCCGACGAAACGCCCGTACAGGCCGGCCAGCAAGAGTCGGCGTCTGAGGTGCTGCCGAGGCAGATCAATGAAGAGCGGCTGGCCGCCGTTGAGAAAGCCATTGCGGAGCTGGAACTGAATCACAGTAGCTGGCTTCGGAACGTCGATAACCAGAGTGTTTTTGATCAATTGATTAACAGTGCTGTTTCGCTTTCGAGCAATAGCGCAGAGAGCAATGTTGAAGAGTTGCTGAACATCGCCGTGGCGGTGCAAAGGCTGCTTGAAGCGATCCGGGATGGCCATGTTCCCGCCTCGAAAAAAGTCAATGACATGCTCTCTCTGGTGATGGACTGCATGCACCTCATTATCAAGCAGTGCCGCCAACAGGTAGCACTGGACAACGGCGATTTCCTGATCAGCGACATCGATGAGTTGATCCGCCGCTGTATCGCAGAGGAAGAGGCCATTTCACCGGAGGAGGTGGAGGAGGAGCGTGTCAGGGAGCCTGCTGAAGCAGCGCGACTCAAACCGGTGGCAGAGACGCGCAAGGCATCCGCTGTCAGCATGGCCGAAGCGGAAGATAACAAACGCCACGGGGGGCGCATCCAGCATGAGATGGTACGGGTTCGTGCCGATCTGCTGGACAACCTGGTCAATTTCGCCGGTGAGGTGAGTATCTACCGCTCACGGGTTGAGCAGCAGATCGGTGCCTTCGGCTCGAACATTGATGAGATGGATCAGACCGTTGATCGACTGCGCGCTCAGGTTCGCCAGTTTGAGATCGAGAACGAGGCCCAGATCGAGTCCCGGCGTGAAGAGGCGCAGAAGCAGGGTTACGAGGACTTCGACCCGCTCGAGTTTGACCGCTTTACCCATATGCAGCAGTTGTCACGTTCCATGGCGGAGAGTCTCAATGACCTGTTGAGTATCGAGGAGATCCTGACCGGGTTGACCCGTGAAACCGAAACGCTGTTGCTGCAGCAGTCACGCGTTAATACCGAACTGCAGGAGAGTCTGGTACATACCCGCATGGTGCCGCTGGTGGAGAATGCACCGCGGCTGCGCCGTATCGTTCGACAGATCTCTTCGGAGTTGGGCAAGCGTGCCACGCTGCGCTTCGAGGGGGCT
Source organism: Gammaproteobacteria bacterium (assembly GCA_026196275.1). GTDB lineage: Bacteria > Pseudomonadota > Gammaproteobacteria > Thiohalomonadales > Thiohalomonadaceae > JAPHTQ01. Next base: position 32,957 of record JAPHTQ010000053.1, on the reverse strand, counting down.
GAGGTTGAGATGGACCGCAATGTGGTCGAGCGTATGATGGCGCCGCTCGAACACATGTTGCGTAACGCGATTGCCCACGGCATCGAGGAGGGAGCGGTACGGAAAAAGGCCGGCAAGCCCGAAGGGGGCAATATCACCATCGCCCTGTCCCGCGAGGGTTCCGAGATTGTCATTCGTGTGCGCGATGACGGCGCGGGTATTCCCGTCGAAACTGTCCGTCAAAAGGCGGTAGAACGGGGCCTGATGAAGGCCGATGCCAGGCTGAGCGACAAGGAGATCATTCGCTTTATCCTTGAGTCGGGCTTCTCCACCGCCGAGTCGCTCAGCCAGATCGCCGGGCGCGGAGTCGGCATGGATGTGGTCAACAGCGAGATCAAGCAGCTCGGTGGTGTCATGGATATCGATACGGCGCCGGGCCAGGGGACAACCTTCAGCGTGCGTATCCCGTTGACCCTGTCGGTCAGTCGGGCACTGCTGGTTGAGGTTGCCGACGATACCTATGCGATCCCCCTGCTGAGCATCAGCGGGATCGAGCGAATTGAGGCCTCAGAGCTTGAGCAGCTGCTGGCGAGCGAGGCTCCCACCTTTAGCTGGGTTGGTGAAGAGTATGATTTGATGCACCTGACCAATGTGCTTGGCGCCGGTCAGGGGCTGGTCAGCCGCGAGTTGACCAAGCAGCCGCTGCTGCTGGCACGAAGTGGTGACAGCAGGATTGCCTTTGCCGTCGATAACCTTATCGGCAGTCGCGAGATCGTGGTGAAGTCGCTGGGGCCGCAGCTCAGCACCCTGCATGAGCTGGCCGGCGCCACGATTCTTGCCGACGGAAATGTGGCGCTGATTATCGACATGCCAGCGTTGATCCGTCGCGGCCTTGCGCACAAGAGTCGCGCCGATGCGGAGCTTGTTTCTGTCGCCAAAGTCGAGAAGGAGCCGGTAGTTATGGTGGTGGATGACTCCATTACCGTGCGCAAGGTTACCGAGCGTCTGCTCAAGCGGCACAATATGCGCTGTGTTACCGCCAAGGATGGTGTCGATGCACTGGCGGCACTGGAGGAGAATATCCCCGATGTGATGCTGCTGGATATCGAAATGCCGCGTATGGACGGCTTCGAGCTGGCGACGCATATGCGTAATTCCGGGCGGCTCAAGGATATCCCGATCATCATGATCACCTCGCGTACCGGTGACAAGCACCGACAGAGGGCAATGGATATCGGGGTTAATGTCTATATGGGTAAACCGTATACCGAGGCGGACTTGCTGAAAAACATCGAAGCGTTGATGAAGCACTCCCAATCGACGGCAAACGACTAGAGAGACGATGATGGAGCATGCAGCACAGAGCCATACACTTTCTTCACAGGAGCTGGACGAACTGAGCGTCCGCTGTCTGGTTTTGCCGTTATCCTCTCTGACGTTGCTGGTACCGAATACACTGGTGGCAGAGGTGATCGACTACAGGCCTGCTGAAAGTGCCGGCCATATGCCGGAGTGGATGACCGGCATGCTCTCCTGGCGTGGCAGAAACGTGCCGGTGATCTCGTTCGAGAGGTTGCTTGGCGATACAGTGGAATCTCCTGCGCAAGAGCGCCGATATGTGATCTGCAACACGCTGAACAACAATGAGCGTATACCCTTTATCGCGCTTGAGGTCCAGGGCATTCCGCACCTGACGCAGGTCAGCAATACGATGCTGGACTATGATACTGAAGACCGGCAAAGCGAGCCGGCAGTGCTTGCCCGTTTGCGCCTGGATGAGGAAAGTGTAACGGTGCCGAATGTCGATGTGATGGAGAAAATGCTTGAACATCTCGGTTTTGCAGCCGGTTAAACAATAATTTTGGGGGTAGTAATAGTGGTACGAAATAACTCATTCTCTGGCGTGCTCTTCCCCGTTAGCGTGTTTGCTGGTCTGCTTATGGCGGTATCCTTGACAGCCTCTGCTGCGCAGCAGCTGGAGACCGGTGAGCGTGAACGGATCATGGCCGAGATCGAAAAGGACCTTCATAACGAAGAGGCCAGGCAGGCAGCTATTCGTGCCGGCAAGGAGCGTTCAATTCTGTGCGGCCACTGCCACGGGGTTGACGGCAACAGCACCAAGCCGGGTACTCCCAACCTGGCCGGACAGAACCCGGCCTACCTCGTTGAGCAAATCGGCAAATTCGCCACCGGCGAGCGAAAGAACTTCGTGATGCAGACGCTGGCCAGTAACTTTACCTTTGAGGATAAGGTTAACCTCGCTGTCTTTTTTACCAGCCAGGAGATCAAGCCGGTCGAGGGCGATCCGATCAAGGCGGCCAGTGGCGAACGGATCTATGAGAGTGTCTGTTTCCGCTGCCATGGCGCGACCGGGCGTGGTGAAGAGGGTTATGCACGGCTTGCCGGACAGCAGACTGACTATGTGCAGATGACGCTCAAGCGCTATCGTGCCAATGCCAACAGGCAAGCCAGGGGCGATGAGATTCGCCGTACCAATGCCAGTATGGAGCAGGTGACCGCGAAACTGAGTGATAGCGATATCGAGGCGTTGGCACACTTTATCGCGTTGCTGAAGTAGCCTGTCCTAGCGGAGATCTCCAAAGCGGGATTGCAGGGCAGCCAGCGCGGCAAGGGCTGCCGTTTCCGTGCGCAGGACACGCGGTCCGAGACGCAGGCCTTGGTAACCGGCGACCAGCGCACGTTCCTGCTCTGTCCCGGACAGTCCCCCTTCAGGTCCAATCAAAAGAGTCAATGCCACGCCTGGCGGCAATGATAGCGTTGCAATGGTGGCATTGGCGCGATGGTCGAGCAGCACTCCCGTTCCTTTTGCACCGTCGTCCTCCAGCCAGCGGGCGAGCGATTGCATGGGCAACAGTTGTGGCAAGGTGTTGCGACCGCACTGCTCACAGGCGCTGATGATGATCCCCTGCCAGTGCGCCAGCTTTTTCTCCAGCCGTTGACCCTTGAGATTAACTACCGAGCGCTCTGTGCTGAGCGGAACGATACGGCTGACGCCCAGCTCTACCGCCTTCTGAATGGTGAAGTCCATGCGATCCCCGCGTGAGACCCCCTGGGCCAGGGTGATCCGCAACGGTGACTCTGTCTCGACATGTTGACGTGTTCCCAGCTCTGCCATGACACGGCGCTTGCCGATCTCTCTGATCACAGCATTGAACTCGCCCCCCGTGCCATCAAAGAGGATCAGTTGCCCTCCCGGATTAAGCCGAAGCACCCTGGCAACATGGCGTGCAGCACTCTCATCAAGTGTCACCGTCTCGCCATCGGTGAGTCGCTCGGGGTGGAAGATCCGCGGGACCACTAGTCGCCCTTGAGGCCGAGGTTGGTCCAGATGATGCGCGTTGCCTCGGCCTGGTTCATGGTGTAGAAATGCAGGCCCGGTGCGCCGGCCTCCAGCAGTCGCCGACACAGTTCGGTGGTGACGTCCAGGCCGAAGGCACGCAATGAACGCATATCCTCACCGTAGGCCTCCAGACGCAGCCGCAGCCAGCGCGGGATCTCCGCACCGCACATGGCGGAGAAGCGTGCCAGCTGCTTAATGTTGGTGATGGGCATGACGCCGGGGACGATGGGAATTTCCACACCGCGCTTCTCGCACTCCTCGACAAAACGCAGGTAGGCATCAAGATTGTAGAAATACTGGGTGATGGCAGCGTTGGCGCCTGCCCCGACCTTGTTAGCGAAGTTATCGAGGTCTGCCTCAGCTGACGGCGCCTGGGGATGGAACTCCGGATAGGCGGCCACCTCGATGTGAAAGTGATCACCGGTCTCCTGGCGGATGAATTCGACCAGCTCATTGGCGTAGTGAAAGGCGCCGCTCTCGCGCATGCCCGACGGCATATCACCGCGCAAGGCGACGATGCGTTTCACCCCCATCTCAATGTAACCGTTGAGCAGACTGCGGATCTCCTCGCGGCTGGAGCCGATGCAGGAGAGGTGCGGCGCGGTGTCGAGGCCGGCAGCAAGCAGCTCCCGTACCGTCTCTACCGTCCCCGCCTGGGTACTGCCGCCGGCACCGAAGGTAACCGAGACATATTTGGGACCAAGCTTCGCCAACTCATCGCGTGCGAGACGCAGCTTGGCCGCGCCCTCTTCGGACTTGGGCGGGAAGAACTCGAAACTGAACTGTTTGGGGTGCTGTTTTTGCGATTCCATAACATCGAAGGTACAAGGGGCAAGGTACAAGGGGCAAGGCCAAACAGAGACCGTGTCGACATATCTTGTACCTTTTACCTTTGTACCTTTCACCTCCCTTAATAACGGTAGTGGTCCGGCTTGTAGGGGCCTTCCAGCGGCACGTCGATGTAGTCGGCCTGCTCCTGACTCAGGGTGGTGAGCTGGGCGCCGATCTTCTTCAGGTGCAGTCGGGCGACCTTCTCATCCAGGAACTTGGGTAGCACATAAACCCTGTTTTCGTACTCCCCCCCCTTGGTGAAAAACTCGATCTGTGCCAGTACCTGATTGGTGAAGGAGGCGGACATGACGAAGCTCGGGTGGCCGGTGGCGCAGCCCAGATTCACCAGCCGTCCCTCGGCGAGAATGATGATCCGCTTGCCGTCGGGAAAGATGACGTGATCCACCTGCGGCTTGATGTTTTCCCAGGGGTACTGGCGCAGCGAGGCGATGTTGATCTCGGAGTCGAAGTGGCCGATGTTGCAGACGATCGCCTGGTCCTTCATTGCCACCATGTGGTCGTGGTCGATGACGTTGACGTTGCCGGTAGTGGTGACGAAGATGTCGCCAAGCTTGCACGCCTCCTCCATGGTGACCACGCGGTAGCCCTCCATGGTCGCCTGCAGGGCGCAGATCGGGTCGATCTCGGTGACCAGTACGGTGGCGCCCATGCCGCGGAAGGCCTGGGCGCAGCCCTTACCGACATCCCCGTAGCCGAGGACCACGGCGATCTTGCCGGCGATCATCACATCGGTGGCGCGCTTGATGCCGTCGAGCAGCGACTCACGGCAGCCGTAGAGGTTGTCGAACTTGCTCTTGGTAACCGAGTCGTTGACGTTCATCGCTGGGAACAGCAACTCGCCCGTCTTCTCCATGTGGTAGAGACGGTGTACCCCGGTGGTGGTCTCCTCGGTAACGCCACGGATGTTCTCGGCGATCCCGGTCCACATACCTGGGTTCTTCTCCAGATTACGCTTGAGTACCCCGAGTACGGCGACCCACTCTTCGTTGTCATCCGCCTGGGGTTCAGGCACGGCGCCGGCCTTCTCGAACTCTACCCCCTTGTGCAGCAGCAGGGTGGCGTCGCCGCCGTCATCCAGGATCATGTTGGCGGTTCTCTTCTCGCCGTTGGGGCCGTCGGGCCAGGTGAAAGCCTGCTCGGTGCACCACCAGTACTCCTCGATGGTCTCGCCTTTCCAGGCGAACACCGGGATACCCTCGGCGGCGATGGCAGCAGCGGCGTGGTCCTGGGTGGAGAAGATATTGCACGAGACCCAGCGCACCTCGGCGCCCAGTTCGACCAGGGTTTCGATCAATACTGCGGTCTGGATGGTCATGTGGAGGGAGCCCATGACGCGGGCACCCTTGAGCGGTTTGGCTGCGCCGAACTCCTCGCGCAGGGCCATCAGCCCCGGCATCTCGGTTTCGGCAATCGCGATCTCCTTACGGCCCCAATCGGCCAGGGAGATGTCCGCGACTTTATAGTCTGTAAATTCAGACATCAGTCTCTCTCCTAGTGTCGTTGGGAGCGCCGTTGGAACGGTAAAACGCACCTCCCCGAGCCTGACGGTGAACCCGCTGCAGCGCTCCTCGGGGAGTGATAGGGATATTTATATTGCCACAGAGAACACAGAGTGCACAGAGGTTGGGCAAGTCGGCGGAGAGCCTTAAGTATCCGCCGTCAGCTTATATTCTCAGTGAGCTCTGTGCCCTCTGTGGCTAAAAAATCGTTTATAGACCCGCCTCCTTGCGGAGCATCTCGGCCTTGTCGGTGCGCTCCCACGGCAGGTCCAGGTCGTCGCGGCCGAAGTGGCCGTAGGCGGCGGTGTCGCGGTAGCGTGGTTTGAGCAGGTCCAGCATGGTGGTGATGCCGTAGGGGCGCAGGTCGAAGTGCTCGCGCACCAGCTCGATGATCCGGTGTTCACTGATGCTGGCGGTACCGAAGGTGTCGATGCTGATCGAGGTGGGCTCTGATACACCGATGGCATAGGAGACCTGGATCTCGCAGCGCTCGGCCAGGCCGGCGGCGACGATGTTCTTGGCGACATAACGACCGGCATAGGCGGCTGAGCGGTCGACCTTGGAGGGATCCTTGCCGGAGAAGGCGCCTCCGCCGTGGCGGGCCATACCGCCGTAAGTGTCGACGATGATCTTGCGGCCCGTCAGGCCGGCATCGCCAATCGGACCGCCGATGATGAACTGGCCGGTGGGGTTGATGTGGAACCGGGTATCGGCGTGAACCCACAGCTCCGGCAACACCGGCTTGATGATCAGATCCATCACCGCCTCGCGCAGCTTCTCCTGGGTGATCTCCGGCGCGTGCTGGGTGGAGAGGACCACGGCATCGATCCCCACGGGCTTACCATTCTCGTAGCGGAAGGTGACCTGACTCTTGGCATCGGGGCGCAGCCATGAGAGCTCACCGTTCTTGCGCACCTCAGCCTGGCGACGTACCAGGCGGTGGGCATAGGTGATCGGTGCCGGCATCAGCACATCGGTCTCGTTGCTGGCGTAACCGAACATCAGTCCCTGGTCGCCGGCGCCCTGGTTTTCACGATCTTCGCGATCAACGCCCATGGCGATGTCGGGTGACTGCTCGCCCAACGCATTGAGGACGGCACAGGTGGAACCGTCGAAGCCGACCTCGGAGCTGTTGTAGCCGATGTCGTTGACCACCCCGCGCACGATCTTTTCATAATCGATGCTGGCAGAGGTGGTGATCTCGCCGGCAAGCAGAACCATACCTGTTTTGAGCACCGTCTCACAGGCAACGCGAGCGTTGACATCCTGGGCCAGGATGGCATCGAGGATTGCATCTGAGACCTGGTCTGCCATCTTATCGGGATGGCCTTCCGATACCGACTCAGAGGTGAATAAGTAATTGTTTTTCATTTTTTTCCAACTTCCCGTGATGAAGGGGCAGGTTGCCCTTGCCGACCCATGCGGTGGGACCAAACCTTGAATTATATACGAAACGCCTCGATTTCAACACGACTGAACCAGTTGATCAGGGCAACCGCATATTATTCAAAGGCCGGTGTAACTTCCTGATTTCCGGCACGCCGTGAACACATCGATGTAGGCTTGAAGTCCGCATCCCTGCGACCTACAACCGGAAATCAGCAAGTTTCATCGGCCTGGGCACGGACTTTATGTGCGTATGCGCTCCCTGCCAGTTGAATATGCCGGATGTAACCTGCTTACAGGCTGGGATATGGATAACTAACTGTTTGATTTTATGTCGCTATTCAACTTTTCAGGGTATTGCACTATTGCTCCGATGGCTAATATGGGCGAAAATCATCTGTTCCATGCGCGATCTGCCTTGCTACAAAGCGGGTATGAGAAGGTGGGAGTGCAATGTCACTGCCCGTACCGCGCGATCTGGACGGCCGCAGGGTGTGGCGTCCGGGTACAAGCAAAAGTAAAAAAGCTTCCAGTGTTGGGGAAGAGGATTTCAGAACAGATACGGCACTTCTGACAAATCGGGGGAGCAGGGTGACAATGTGTCTCCCGGAGAGGGGCCTGCCGTACGGGAATATTACGTTTTACCACTATATTTTGATTTTACATTTCGAAGGAGAATCACATGCCAAGCCGTAGAGACTTAGCAAACGCAATCCGTGCTCTTAGTATGGATGCGGTGCAAAAGGCAAAATCCGGTCACCCGGGCGCCCCGATGGGCATGGCAGATATTGCCGAGGTGCTCTGGAACGGCCACATGCAGCACAACCCGGCGAATCCAGAGTGGTATGACCGCGACCGTTTTGTCCTCTCCAACGGCCACGGTTCCATGCTGATCTACTCCCTGCTGCACCTGACCGGCTACGACCTGGGCATGGAAGATCTGAAAAACTTCCGCCAGCTCCACTCCCGTACCCCGGGTCACCCGGAGTACGGCTACGCGCCGGGCATCGAGACCACCACCGGTCCACTGGGTCAGGGGATCAGCAACGGTGTCGGCATGGCACTGGCCGAGCGCACCCTGGCGGCCCAGTTCAATCGTGATGGACACCACATCGTCGATCACTACACCTATGTCTTCCTCGGCGATGGCTGCATGATGGAAGGGGTCTCCCACGAGTCCTGTGCGCTGGCCGGTACCCTGGGACTGGGCAAGCTGGTTGCCTTCTGGGATGACAACAACATCTCCATCGATGGTCACACCGATAACTGGTTCGGTGAGGATGTGGCCAAGCGCTTCGAGGCCTATGGTTGGCACGTCATCCGCGATGTCGACGGTCACAATGCCGATGCGATCGACAAGGCGATCCACGAGGCCAAGTCGGTTAACGACAAGCCCACCCTGGTCTGCTGCAAGACCGTGATCGGTTTCGGGTCACCCAATCTGTGCGGCAGCCACGATTGCCACGGTGCGCCGCTGGGTGATGACGAGATCAAGGCTACTCGCGAGAATCTGGATTGGTCCCATGCCCCGTTCGAGATCCCTGCGGAGATCTACGAGGGTTGGGATGCCAAGGCCAAGGGTGCCGAGGCCGAGCAGAGCTGGAATGAAAAATTCGAGGCCTACAAGGCCGCCTACCCTGAACTGGCGGCCGATTTCGAGCGCCGTATGAAGGGCGAGCTGCCGGCCAACTGGACCGAGCATGCCGACAAGTTCATCGCCGAGGTTAACGCCAAGGCCGAGGGCCCAGCCACCCGCAAGGCCTCGCAGAACGCCATCAACGGCTATGCCGAAGTGCTGCCCGAGTTTCTCGGTGGCTCCGCCGACCTGACCCCCTCCAATCTCACCTCCTGGAGCGGGTCCAATGCGATCACCAACACCGTGGCCGATGGCAACTACATCTCCTACGGGGTGCGCGAGTTCGGCATGTCCGCCATCATGAACGGTGTCGCCCTGCATGGCGGTTTCATTCCCTTCGGCGGTACCTTCCTGATGTTTATGGAGTACGCGCGCAACGCCCTGCGCATGGCCGCTCTGATGAAACAGCGCAGCATCTTCGTCTACACCCACGACTCCATCGGTCTGGGTGAGGACGGCCCGACTCATCAGCCGGTCGAGCAGATCGCCTCCATGCGTCTGATCCCCAACATGAGCGTCTGGCGTCCCTGCGATGCGGTCGAGACCGCTGTTGCATGGCGTTATGCGGTAGAGCGTAACGACGGTCCGACCAGTCTCTGCTTCTCTCGTCAGGGCCTGCCCCACCAGAGCCGTAGTGATGCGCAGATCGCCGACATTGCCAAGGGTGGTTACGTGCTGAAAGATTGTGACGGTACCCCCGACGCGATCATCCTCGCCACCGGTTCGGAAGTGGCCCTGGCCATGGGTGCCGCCGAGGCGATGAGCGGCAAGAAGATCCGTGTGGTCTCCATGCCCTCAGTGGATGCGTTCGAGGCCCAGGACGACGCCTACCGTGCTGCTGTACTGCCCAAGGGCGTGCCCACCGTCGCGGTCGAGGCCGGCGTCACCCCGCTGTGGTACAAGTACGCGGACAAGGTTGTGGGTATCGACCGCTTTGGCGAGTCCGCCCCGGCCGACCTGCTGTTCAAGGAGTTCGGCTTTACTGTCGAAAACGTTGTCGACGCGGTCAACAGCGTACTCTGATAACCCATTCGCTGCGGGGTGGTTTGGCCGCCTCGCAACACATTTTGATAATGTAAATTAGGGAGAAAATCCATGACTATCAAAGTCGGTATTAACGGTTTCGGCCGCATCGGTCGTATGGCTTTCCGCGCAATCGCCAAGGACTTCCCTGGCATCGAAGTGGTTGGCATCAACGATCTGCTTGACCCCGATTACCTGGCCTACATGCTGAAGTACGACTCCGTACACGGTCGCTTTGACGGCGACGTTGCTGTTGAAGGCAACAACATGATCGTCAACGGCAAGACCATCCGCCTGACCGCCGAGCGCGACCCGTCCGACCTGAAGTGGGACGAGGTTGGCGCCGATCTGGTGATCGAGTGCACCGGCTTCTTCCTCACCGAGGAGACCTGCCAGAAGCACATCGATGCCGGCGCCAAGAAGGTGGTTCAGTCCGCGCCTTCCAAGGACGCTACCCCGATGTTTGTTTACGGCGTCAACCACAACGACTATGCCGGTCAGGCCATCGTCTCCGCCGCTTCCTGCACCACCAACTGCCTGGCTCCCGTGGCCAAGGTGCTGAATGACAACTGGGGCATCAAGCGCGGCCTGATGACCACCGTCCATGCTGCCACCGCCACCCAGAAGACCGTTGACGGTCCCTCCATGAAAGACTGGCGCGGCGGTCGCGGCATCCTGGAGAACATCATTCCCTCCTCCACCGGTGCCGCCAAGGCGGTAGGCAAGGTACTGCCCGAGCTCAACGGCAAGTTGACCGGCATGGCCTTCCGTGTACCCACCTCCGACGTCTCCGTGGTCGACCTGACCGTCGAGCTGAACAAGGACGCCAACTACGACGACATCTGCAAGGCGATGAAGGCCGCATCCGAGTCCGGTGACATGAGCAAGACCCTCGGTTACACCGACGAGAAGGTCGTTTCCACCGACTTCCGCGGCGTTGGCTTCTCCTCCATCTTCGATGCTGAAGCAGGTATCGCGCTGGATGGCACCTTCGTCAAGGTTGTTGCCTGGTACGACAACGAGTACGGCTACACCGCCAACATGCTGCGCTTTGTCGAGCACGTTGCTGCAAACTAAGTTGCAGTTGCTAGTTGCTAGTTGCTAGTTGCTAGTTGCTAGTTGCTAGTTGCAATAATTGTCGGCAGGCATTGCCTGCCGACACTCTTGTAACTTTAAACTTGAAACTTTTATCTGAACCACAGAGTTTTTTGCTAAGCCCTGTTTAGCAAAATTCTTTGAAAATTAGACGGAGTAGAAACATGTCCTTTATCAAACTGACTGATCTGGATCTCGCCGGCAAGCGGGTTCTGATTCGTGCGGATCTCAACGTTCCGGTTAAGGACGGCAAGGTCACTTCCGATGCCCGTATTGCCGCCTCCATGCCCACCATTGAGCATTGTGCCAAGGCCGGTGCCAAGGTGATGGTGATGTCACACCGCGGACGCCCGGAAGAGGGCAAGGTGGATGAGGAGAACTCCATGGCCCCCATCGCCGCCGACATGAGCGCGAAGATGGGCAAGGAGGTTCGCCTGGTCAAGGAGTACCTCGACGGCGGTTTCGACGTTGCCGACGGTGAGGTGGTTCTTCTGGAGAACGTGCGTTTCAACGCCGGTGAGAAGAAAGACGACGAGGCGCTGGCCAAGAAGTACGCCGCCCTGTGTGACGTCTATGTGATGGATGCCTTCGGTACCGCCCACCGTGCCCAGGCCTCCACCCACGGTGCCGGCAAGTTCGCCCCCACCGCCTGCGCCGGTCTGCTGCTGGCCGAGGAGCTGGATGCACTGAACAAGGCGCTGGCCAACCCGGCCCGGCCGATGGTCGCCATCGTCGGCGGCTCCAAGGTCTCTACCAAGCTGACTGTGCTGGAGGCCCTCTCCACCAAGGTGGATCAGCTGATCGTCGGCGGCGGCATTGCCAATACCTTTATTGCCGCCTGTGGCTATAATGTCGGCAAATCGCTGTATGAGGCGGATCTGATCGATGAGGCCAAACGATTGATGGAAGCGGCCAAGGCCAAGGGTGGTTCCATTCCGGTGCCGGTTGATGTGGTTGTGGGCAAGGAGTTTTCCGAGTCTGCCGAGGCGACCATCAAGAAGGTGGACGAAGTGGCCGATGATGACATGATCTTCGATGTCGGACCCGAGACCGCCGGTCAGTACGCCGAGATGCTGAAGAACGCCGGTACCATCGTCTGGAACGGTCCGGTTGGTGTTTTCGAATTCGACCAGTTCGGTGGAGGCACCAAGGCGATGGGTATGGCCATTGCGGACTCCAACGGCTTTTCCATCGCGGGTGGCGGCGATACCATCGCTGCCATCCAGAAATATGATATCTACGATCGCGTCTCCTATATCTCCACCGCCGGCGGCGCCTTCCTCGAGTTCCTCGAGGGCAAGACTCTGCCGGCCGTTGCGATGCTCGAAGAGCGCGCAAAGTAATAACCCGTTTCGGGTGTCCGGGCGGGGCGGCGGCACATCCTGTGTCGTCGTTTCCTGACCGGTGCACGAAACCCTAAATAGACGACTATGCAAAGACGAACCAAAATTCTCGCTACACTGGGCCCAGCAACGGACGATCCGAAAATGCTGGACAAGATTATTGAGGCGGGTGTCGACACTGTCCGCATTAATTTCTCGCACGGTTCGCCGGAGGAACACGTTGAACGGGCTGAGCGTGTACGCAATCGTGCGCGTGCCCACGGCCGTCAGGTAGGTGTTTTGTGTGATCTGCAGGGGCCCAAGATCCGTATCGAGAAATTTGCTGAGGGAAAGATAGACCTGGCAGAGGGTGACACCTTTACCCTGGATGCAGAATGTCCTACCGATGCAGGTGACCAGGAGCGTGTCGGTCTTGCCTACAAACAGCTGCCGGACGATGTTGGCCGTGGTGACACCTTGTTGCTTGATGACGGTCGCCTGGTGCTGTGGGTCGACCAGGTTGAGGGTGCACGTATTATCTGCCGCGTGGTGGTCGGCGGCACACTCTCTGATCGCAAAGGGATCAACCGCCAGGGCGGTGGGCTCTCCGCGCCGGCGCTGACCGAAAAGGATCGGGAGGACATCAAGACCGCTGCGAAGATGGAGGCCGACTACCTGGCCGTCTCATTCCCGCGCAGTGCCGAGGATATCCACGAGGCGCGCAAGCTGTTTGAGGCTGCCGGTGGCAAAGGCGGCATTGTCGCCAAGGTCGAGCGGGCCGAGGCGCTGGATGTGGTCGATGAGATCATCGCCGCCTCCGATGTGATCATGATCGCCCGTGGCGACCTCGGAGTAGAGATCGGCGATGCGGCGCTGCCGCCGGTGCAAAAGATGCTGATCCGCCGCTCCCGCGAGATGAATCGTGCCGTAATCACCGCGACACAGATGATGGAGTCGATGATCGAGAACCAGATCCCGACCCGTGCCGAGGTGTTCGATGTCGCCAACGCGGTACTCGATGGTACCGATGCGGTAATGCTCTCCGCCGAGACCGCTACCGGCAAGTTCCCCGACAAGGCTATCGGCGCGATGCACCGTATCTGCCTGGAGGCGGAAAAACAGCGTATCGCTATCGAGTCTGATCACCGCATTCATTCCAAGTTCACCTACATTGATGAGGCCATCGCGATGGCGGCGATGTACAGTGCCAATCACCTTAAAGTGAAGGCGATCGCGGCCCTGACCGAGTCAGGTTCGACGACACTGTGGATGTCGCGAATCAGCTCGGGAATCCCGATCTACGCCATGACCCGACATGTGGAGACTCGCCGCAAGGTGACGCTCTATCGCGGCGTCTACCCGGTCAGTTTCGATGTCACCGCTGCGGATCACGTGGAGCTCAACCGCGAGGCGATCGACGAATTGCGCCGTCGTGGCGCGGTGCGTGACGGCGATCTGGTTATTATCACCAAGGGTGATCTGATGGGTATCCATGGCGGTACCAATGCGATGAAGATCGTCAAGGTGGGGGAAATGATTTAGTGCCGTAATTTACGGCGAGTGGTAGTTAACAGTTTTTTTTGGATCCAAACGATAACTGAAGGAGGTCGAAATGGCCCTAGTATCCATGCGTCAACTGCTGGACCATGCTGCCGAGAACGGCTATGGTCTGCCCGCGTTCAACGTCAACAATATGGAGCAGGTGCATGCCATCATGCAGGCTGCCGATGCCGTTGACAGCCCGGTGATCCTGCAGGGTTCCGCCGGTGCCCGCTCCTACGCCGGTGAGCCCTTCCTGCGCCACCTGATCATCGCCGCTACCGAAATGTACCCGCACATCCCGGTGGTTATGCACCAGGATCACGGTGCCTCCCCGGCGATCTGCGCCCGCTCCATTCAGTCCGGCTTCTCCTCCGTGATGATGGACGGCTCGCTGATGGAAGATGGCAAGACCCCGGCATCTTTCGAATATAACGTCGACGTGACCAGGCAGGTCGTTGAGATGGCTCACGCCTGCGGTGTCTCCGTTGAAGGTGAGCTGGGCTGTCTTGGTTCCCTGGAAACCGGCATGATGGGTGAGGAAGACGGTCACGGCGCCGAAGGCAAGCTGGATATGGATATGCTGCTGACCGATCCGAATGAGGCGGCTGACTTCGTCAAGAAAACCGGTGTGGACGCTCTGGCGATCGCCATCGGTACCTCCCACGGCGCCTACAAGTTCACCCAGGAGCCGACCGGCAAGATCCTGCGCATCGACCGCGTCAAGGAGATCAACGACCGTATTCCCGATGTACACCTGGTTATGCATGGCTCCTCTTCCGTACCGCAGGACTGGCTCAAGATCATCAACGATTACGGCGGTGATATGGGTCAGACCTACGGCGTACCGGTCGATGAAATCGTTGAAGGCATCAAGACCGGCGTGCGCAAGGTCAACATCGATACCGACCTGCGCATGGCCTCCACCGGTGCGGTGCGCAAGCACCTGGCCGAGAACAAGGCCAACTTCGATCCGCGCAAATTCCTCAAGGAAGCGACCAAGGCGATGGCCGGCATCTGCCAGGCACGCTACGAAGCCTTCGGCTCTGCCGGCATGGCCTCCAAGATCAAGCCGATCTCCCTGGAGACTATGTTCAAGAAGTACGAAGCCGGCGAGCTGGAGCCCAAGGTCAACTAAGCCCGGACCTCGCCAAGACCACGAAGGCGGCCATTCGGTCGCCTTTTTTATTGGATAAAAGATCTCAACGCAAAGGGCCGCTCAATGGCGTCCTGCCACCGCGGCACTTGTGCATCCTTGCACATCGCGCAAAGACGCTAAGGGCGCAAAGAAAATAATTGCTCTTACGTTTCACAGTCGAATTTGCCGACGTAGCTGTGTGTGGGACAGAGTCGTAGGTCACGTTGCGTGAGCTACGTGACTGAGATACCAGTGCGTTTAAGGTTCGACTTGCTGACGAAGCAAAAGGAAAATTTCCAGAAAACTTTGCGTCCTTTGCGCCTTTGCGGTGAGAGCCTTTATAAGTCGTAGCATCAGCGCTTGCCACGCCCTGCCCTGGCCAGTAGCGGGAAGCGCTCACCGAGCGAGGCGGCGGCATCGTTGAGCAGGAACTCCTTGAAGGCTTCGGCGATGGCAGAGAGGCGCTTGCCCTTGCGGTGCACCAGGTACCAGTGGCGCATCAGCGGAAACTCCTCGATATCAAGAATCGCCAGTTTGCCGAGACTCAGCTCAAGCTGCACGGCATCCTGTGACATCACGCCCAATCCCAGGCCCGCCTGCACGCTCTGTTTGATCGCCTCGTCGCTGCTCACCTCCATGCTGGTGGTAATGGTAATGCCGTGCTCATCAAAGAAGCGCTGCATGGCGTTACGTGTGCCGGAGCCGCTTTCCCGAAGCAGAAACATCTCTTTCTCCAGCTCCTTGATCGGCACGCGCTTTTTGCCCGCCAGCGGATGGTCCGGCGGGGCGATGGTGACCAGCGGGTTGTCCATAAAGGCCTCCGCCGCAAGTTCCATACCGGCCGGCGGCTGTCCCATGATCACCATATCCACCTCATTGTCGCTTAGCTGGGCAAGCAGGGTCTGGCGGTTGGTAACGTTGAGAATGACATTGACCCCGGGGTAGAGCTGACAGAAGGCTGCCAGCAGATGGGGGGCGAAGTAGTTGGCGGTGGTGGCGACGGAGATCCGCAGTTTGCCGTGCTCAAGCCCCTTGAGGTTGGCCAGAACGGTCTCCAGCTCATCGAGCTGCTGCGAGATGGAGCGGCTGTATTGGTAGACCTCTTCACCGGCCTCGGTCAGGTAGATCTTTTTGCCCAGCTGTTCAAACAGCGGGATATCAAGCTGCCCCTCGAGCTGCTTGACCTGCATGGAGACGGCGGGCTGGGTCAGGTGCATCTCCTCGGCGGCACGGGTGAAGCTCAGGTGTTTGGCGACCGAGGCGAAGACCTTGAGTTGGCGCAGGGTGATGTTCATAAGATATATAAGCGTAACTTATGCCAATTTTTTATTCGATAAGCCCATTAAAGCATAAATCGAGATGGAGTGGGGTTGAAAAATCCTAAGCCACAGAGGGCACAGAGCACACTGAGTTAAAAGAAATCTGCCAGTGATGGAGCCTCTGTGCCCTCTGTGTGCTCTGTGGCAAGGCTTTATAGACTGTAATTGCGAGGACGATGTGGCCATAATAGGCCCGATTTGAGCCGAGCGGATAGATAATGAATACCAAGGCCTTTCTCGACAAGTTGCGCCAGGATATCGTCTTTAGTGAGACCCTGTGTGGACAACACTTCACCTTCCATACCACCTGGGGCGTCTTTTCACCGCGGGAGATCGATGAAGGTTCGCTCATGCTGCTCGATCACATGGTGATCAACGAGACGGATGACTGCCTGGACCTGGGCTGCGGCTATGGCCCCATCGGCATGACCATGGCGCGGCTGGCGCCGCAGGGCAGAACAGTGTTGGTGGACAAGGACTTCGTCGCCGTCGACTACGCCAACAAAAACATCCGGGCCAACGGCATCACCAATGCCGAGGCGGTCCTCAGCAACGGCCTGGCCGGGGTCGGCCAGCGGAAGTTCGATGTCATTGCCTCCAACATTCCCGCCAAGGTGGGTAACGAGATGCTCTACCTGTTTCTCTACGATGCGCTGGCCCATCTCAAACCGGGTGGTCGACTCTATGTGGTGACCATCACCGGTCTGCGCCAGTTCATCAAACGCAGTTTCAACGAGGTCTTCGGCAACTACGACAAGCTCAAGCAGGGCAAGCGCTACACGGTGGCGGCGGCACAGAAACAGGATTGAGGTTTCAGGCTTATAGAATCATAAGGTGAGACTTATGTTTTCCATCATTTTATTTTAATTTTCTTATGAGACTAATGCCTATATATTTGCTCTCCCGGTTGGATGTGTAGTCAGTACTGGCACCATCCCGGGAGGAAGCCCACGGAGTTCTCTTCGTTTTGCCGTGGCACGGTTTATTAACTTGATTGAGGGTGAATCCAATGGATCAATCTGCACGTTATTCTGACCTCTCGCTGAAGGAAGAGGATCTGATCGCAGGCGGCAAGCACGTCCTGTGTGCCTATAAGATGAAGCCGGCTGCGGGCTACGGTTACCTGGAAGTGGCTGCCCACTTCGCCGCCGAGTCCTCCACCGGTACCAACGTCGAGGTTTCCACCACCGATGAGTTCACCAAGGGCGTCGATGCGCTGGTCTACCACATCGACGAGGCCACCGAAGAGATGCGCATCGCGTATCCCGTCGATCTGTTCGATCGCAACATCACCGATGGCCGCACCATGCTGGTCTCCTTCCTGACCCTGACCATCGGTAACAACCAGGGTATGGGCGATGTCGAGCACGCCAAGATGTACGACTTCTACATGCCCGAGCGCATGATCCAGCTGTTCGACGGTCCGGCTAAGGACATCAGCGACATGTGGCGTATCCTCGGTCGTCCGGTCGAGAACGGTGGCTACATCGCCGGTACCATCATCAAGCCGAAGCTGGGCCTGCGCCCCGAGCCCTTCGCCAACGCGGCCTATCAGTTCTGGCTGGGTGGTGACTTCATCAAGAACGACGAACCCCAGGGTAACCAGGTCTTCTGCCCCACCAAGAAGGTTATCCCCCTCGTGGCCGACGCCATGAAGCGCGCCCAGGATGAGACCGGTGAGGCGAAGTTGTTCTCCGCCAACATCACCGCTGATGACCACAGCGAGATGGTTGCCCGCGGTGAGTACATCCTCGAGACCTTCGGTCCCGATGCCGACAAGGTGGCCTTCCTGGTTGACGGCTACGTCGGTGGCCCGGGGATGGTGACCACCGCCCGCCGCTGGTTCCCCAGCCAGTACCTGCACTACCACCGCGCCGGTCACGGTGCCGTGACCTCTCCGAGTGCCAAGCGCGGCTACACTGCTTTCGTTCTGGCAAAGATGTCCCGTCTGCAGGGTGCCTCCGGTATCCACGTCGGCACCATGGGCTACGGCAAGATGGAAGGCTCCGCTGACGACAAGATCATCGCCTACATGATCGAGCGTGACGAGTGCCAGGGTCCGGTATACAACCAGAAATGGTACGGTATGAAGCCCACCACCCCGATCATCTCCGGTGGTATGAACGCCCTGCGTCTGCCCGGCTTCTTCGAGAACCTGGGCCACGGCAACGTGATCAACACCTCTGGTGGTGGTTCCTACGGCCACATCGACAGCCCGGCTGCCGGTGCGACCTCTCTGCGCCAGTCCTATGAGTGCTGGAAGCAGGGTGCCGATCCCATCGAGTTCGCGAAAGAGCACAAAGAGTTCGCCCGCGCATTCGAGTCCTTCCCGCAAGATGCCGACAAGATCTTCCCCGGCTGGCGCGAGAAGCTGGGCGTGCACAAGTAAATTTGTCGCCCCATTTTTCAGCACCGCTGAAACAGGAAGCCCCGCGCAAGCGGGGCTTTTTTGTTGAAAGAAAAGCGCTAAACGGCTGTAACCGCTAGTGATGAATAGAATGATAAGATATTACTTATGCATCTAATCAGTAATTGTTAGTTATGTTTATGAAATATGCGGGTACAATTAACTTAAGTATTAGCGAACAATTTCTCGGGAGTTGGCCATGAGCAGCATCGATAAGGGACAGTACGTGATCAAGGATGAGCCGTTCTACCAGCCGCAGGATGATGAGGTCGAGCTCTATCAGGCAGCCTATGAGGCGCGCCTGCCGGTGATGGTGAAGGGGCCGACCGGTTGCGGAAAATCCCGCTTTATCGAGCATATGGCGTGGAAACTGGGTAAGCCGCTCATTACCGTCGCCTGTAACGAGGACATGACCGCCTCGGATCTCGTCGGCCGTTATCTGCTGGATGCCGATGGCACGCGATGGCTTGATGGGCCCTTGACCGTTGCCGCGCGTATCGGCGCCATCTGCTACCTCGATGAGGTGGTCGAGGCGCGCCAGGACACCACTGTGGTGATCCATCCGCTGACCGACCATCGCCGTACCCTGCCGCTGGACAAAAAGGGCGAGGTGGTTGAGGCGCATCCCGATTTTCAACTGGTGATCTCCTATAACCCCGGTTACCAGTCGCTGATGAAGGACCTCAAGCAGTCCACCAAGCAGCGCTTCGTGGCGATGGATTTCGACTACGCCGAGGCCGAGACCGAGGCGGGGATCGTCGCCAAGGAGACCGGCATCGACAACGATACCGCGATGAAGCTGGTGAAGATCGGCGAGACCGCCCGCAATCTCAAGGGCCACGGCCTGGATGAGGGGATCTCCACCCGCCTGTTGGTCTATGCGGCAAGCCTCATCAACAAGGGGATCAAGCCCCGTCCGGCCTGCCGCATGGCACTGGCGCGTCCGATCACCGACGACAAGGACATCCGCGACACCCTCGACCACGCCATCGACGCCGTGTTCGCATAAAACATTATTCACCGCAAAGACGCAAAGTACGCAAAGGTTATGAATACAGCAGTAGGAGCGGCATCTTGCCGCGACTTGTTCGGTGAGCCTTTATTCGTTCGCGACTGGAGGCCTCTACTGTATGTGGAGACGGTTGCAGGTATAGACCTTCGCGTACTTTGCGCCTTTGCGGTGAGCCAGGGTTTTTCACATGCCGCTCAATGACGAACAGTTACAGGCCTATCGCGAGGAGCTCGGGTGCGGGTTTAAGGATCTCGACGAGTTTTTCCCCCTGTGCATGGAGGAGGCGCTGAAGCTGCTCTCCGAGCAGGGGGTGAAGGATTATCTCGAGGGGGCCGGCCTCATCTGCAAGATCGGTCGCGGTTTCGAGCCGGTGCTGGTCTATCTGGAGGAGATGCCTGAGGTCGCCGACAGACTGGGGGAGGGGGCGCTTTCACTGGTCTCCCAGTCGGTGTGGAACATGTCCCGTACTCCCAACGGCAAGGCGATCCCGCCGTTTCTGCAGACCATCGCGGAGGTCTCGCGCCGACTCGGCAGTCTGGAGTTACTGCGCGGCTATATCGAGATGATCTTCGACTTTATGGAGCGCACCACGGGCTCCATCCATGGCTTTCATACCACTATTCCCAGCCCCGGCCTGCCGGAGTTTCTGGAGAAGGTGCCGGTACTGTTCAAGAGCCTCTCCTGCTCGGGGGTGAAGAACTGGATCGAGTACGGCATCCGCAACTACTCCAATCACCCGGAGCGGCAGAAGGACTACTTCAGCCTGCAGTCGGCGGACAGCCGTGCGGTGTTGCAGCGTGAGCGCCATGGCACCCTGTTTATGGACAACGAGCGCAAGCTCGATCTCTACCTGCGTTCACTGTGGCTCGATGGTGATCATCTCGTGCCCTATTCGCACGCCTTCGATGAGTTGCGCAAGCCGATGCCCTACTACGATGCCTACGGCATCCGCGTGCCCGACGTCTTTGATGACCGGGCGGGGATCTCCGGTATCGACCGTTATCGTGCGGTGCTGGCGCATATGGCGGCCCATCGCCGCTGGACCACACCGATCGTGGCTGACAATTTCAGTCCGTTTCAGCGCGTGGCGATTGAGTTTCTCGAGGACTCCCGGGTGGAGTACCTGGCGATGCAGATCTATCCGGGATTGCGCCGCATCTGGCGTGCACTGCACCCGCGTCCCGAGGAGGAGGCCTGCAAGCCCGAGGAGGAGTCCTGCATCCGCCACCGCCTGGCGATGCTCTCCCATGCGATCCAGAATCCCGATAGCCACGGTTATGAGAATGAGAAGGTGCTGGAATTTACTGCCCGTTTCCACGAAATGGTCAGCACCGGGGTAAGTTCCACCAGTGATGTGGCGCAGCTGGCGATCAGCTATATCGCCCAGACCCGGCTGCAGTCGGATCAGTCACCGAAGATACATTTCACCGACACCGAGGTGGAGTACCGCGATGACAACCGCCACATGTGGCGCTTCATCGAGGAGGGCGATGAGGAGGAGATGTTCGAAGAGGATCGCAAGCTCAACCCCGACGAGAAGCTGACCGATCGTCTGCCGCCGCGTCTCTATCATGAGTGGGACTACAACACCAAGACCTTCCGTCCCGATTGGGTCAGCGTCTACGAGCACCTGCACCCCTCCGGCGATGCCGGACACATCGACCGTCTGCTGGCCAAGCACGAGGCCCTGGCCAAACAGCTTAAACGTGTCCTCGACCTGCTCAAACCTCAGCAGATGGTGCGTATACGCTATCAGGAAGAGGGCAGCGAGCTGGATCTGGATGTGGCAATTCGCTCACTGATCGAATACAAGGCGGGCTCCCAGCCCGATCCGCGGATCAACATGAGCCATCGACACGACGGTCGGGATATCGCCGTGCTGTTGCTGCTGGATCTTTCCGCCTCACTGAACGATATCCCGGAAGGGTGTGAGCAGAGCATTCTCGAGCTGTCGCAGGAGGCGGTTTCGCTGCTCAGTCTGGCCATCGAGGGGCTGGGAGATGACTTTGCCATCGCCGGCTTCTCCTCCAATACCCGCCACGAGGTCTTCTACCAGCACATCAAAGGCTTCTCCGAGCATTGGGATGACACGGTCAAGGCGCGCCTGGCGGCGATGGAGGCGGGCTACTCGACCCGTATGGGTGCAGCCCTGCGTCATGCCGGGCACTATCTCGGGGCGCGCAAGGCCGACAAGAAGCTGCTGCTGGTGCTGACCGATGGTGAACCCTCCGATATCGATGTGGGGGATTCGCAACTACTGATCCAGGATGCACACAAGGCGGTGGGCGAGCTGGATCAGGACGGTATCTACACCTACTGCATCAATCTCGATGCGCGGGCGGATGAGTATGTGGGCGATATCTTCGGCAAGCAATATACCGTTATAGACCGTATCGAGCGCCTGCCGGAACGGCTGCCGCAACTGTTCATGTCACTGACCAAATAACTGATCGCCTTGATGGGAACCCTGCCACCCTGTTGCAGTCACAATAGTGAGTGTACTGCACCGTAATTAAAGGCGGTGCCCAGGTTGTCTCTTTATCAACGGCGGTCTATCTTAGTGGTATGAGAAAGCTGCGGCACACATTGATAACATTGCTATTGCTGGCGACGGCCGTCGTCCTGCCGGCAACCCTCTATGCCGCTACTCTCCCGCAGCAGGCAGAACCCCCCTGTATGATGATGGAGATGGCCGACGGCGATGAGATGGTCGTCGATGACTGCCTCCAGAGCAGTTGTGATAAGTGTGCCGTCTGCAGTGGCTGTTCGCACTGCGGCACAGCGGCGGCACTGGTTGCCGGCACAGCGGGTGCTGCCGTAGTGCCCACCACGGACTTTAGTCACTTCAGCACGCGCATCCGCGTCCTCTACCCTCCTACCGACACACCTCCTCCGCGCCACAGCTGATCGCTCCTGAAAGGAAATGGCTGTCGCCTGTGCTCTGCCAGACAGGTGCAGCGATCCCGCCGTCCTGTGGCGGTGTAGCGCGCAAGAGGAGTTTCACCATGAACTACAAAAGCATGATAGTGACCGCCCTGCTGGGGTTGTCTTCAATGGGCCTGCAGGCCGCCGACACCGAGCTGCCCCCCTGTGGGCCGGGGATGATGTATGGCCCGGGTGGCGGTTCGGGCAATCTTCCCTGCCGTCCGGGTTATGGCCCTGCTCCAGGCTACGCGCCGGGCCAGGGCTATGCACCCGGGCCAGGCTATGCACCAGGACCTGGCTATGGTCCGGGGCCCGGATATTACTACGGTCCCGGCATGCATCAGGGTCAGGGTATGGGGCCCGGGATGCGGCAAGGTCAGGGTATGGGTCCCGGCATGCATCAGGGTCAGGGTACGGGGCCGGGCATGATGTATGGCCCCGGCTACGGCTATGGGCCTCAGGGTGGCGGTGGATATGGGCCGCCTCCGGGGTATCGCCCTTATCCGGGACAGGGTCACTACGGCCCCATGATGCCCTACGGTTACGGACCAGGTCGGACCGACGAGTAGATAACAATTGCCGTGTCGGCAGGGAGGCCGTGCGGCACAGAGTAGTAAGGACTGTTTTATGAAAAAGACGCTATTTACAGCAATTATCCTGTTACCCCTGCTCAGTGCATGCAGTGAAGGTAACAGCAGTAGTGCAACGCAAACCCAGGTACAGGAGATAGCGAATGAGGTGAGTGTCAACCGTGAAGTGGATATGGCCAAGGTGGCGCGCGGTTCGCGGCTCTACCAGATGAACTGTGCCGAGTGCCACGGCAGCGTAGGGCAGGGGGCGCCGAACTGGCGTGAGCGTGATGCCGACGGCATGTTCCCGCCCCCGCCACTGAACGGTACCGGTCACGCCTGGCATCACCCGAAACGGATGCTGCACTATGTGATCGCCAACGGCAGCCCGGGTGGACAGGGCAAGATGCCCGCCTGGGGTGACAAACTCAACGACGAGGAGATCGATGCCATTATCGAGTGGTTTATCTCCCGGTGGCCCGATCAGGTCTATGCCGCCTGGCATCAGATGGACCGCCGCCGCGGCCAGGGCGGTTAGCAGGTATTGGTGGCGGCCCCGCCGCCGCCTCTTCTCCGACCTTGAAGCGGAGGCGTCGGGACGCCATATCCCTTTCATCATCTATCCCATCTCAACGATAGTAACAGGAGTTACCATGTACGGATTTTCCACTACACTCAGCGGCGATTTCGATGCCGCCGTGACCCGCGTGATCGAGGCGCTCAAGGCCGAGGGTTTCGGCGTAATGACCGAGATCGACGTCAAGGCCACCCTTAAGGCCAAGCTGGATCTCGACAAGCCTCCCTACAAAATCCTCGGTGCCTGCAATCCGAAGCTGGCCAATCAGGCGATCGAGGCCGAACCCGATATCGGGCTGCTGCTGCCCTGCAACGTCGTGGTGCGCCAGGACGAGGAGGGCCGTATTGTGGTCGGTTTCATGGATCCGGTGACGGTGCTGGGTCTGGTTGGCAACGAAGAGCTCAACTCTCTTGGCGCCGAGGTGCGCGGCAAGCTCGAGCGGGTGCGCGACGCGCTGCAGGGCTGATTCCCTTTGGCTGAGAGGGGTGCGCCGGATAAGCACTTCTCTCCTGCCAGGCCGAAGTCGAGGTATAGAGAGATGCTTGAGGATTCCCCCTTTCTGCCGGACAACGAGACGGCCTACCAGCGATGGCGTGACCAGAAGCTGGCCGGCTATCCTGCCGCTACGGCGGCACTGGTCGTCGATCTGGCCGCCCCCCCTGCGCTTGGCGAGCACGAATATCAGGCGCTGCTGGAGCGCCTGCGCAAGACCAACATGGCGATCTATCGTACCCCACCGGACGGCAACCCGGACAAGGCGATCCCGCGCGCCATTGCCGAACGCTTCGGTCTGGTTCACCTCGATAGCAACCTGCTGGCCGATGACGACGGCCTGACCTCGATCACCGTCAATCCCGAAGGGGACCATCCGCACTACATCCCCTACACCAACCGGCCGATCAACTGGCACTGCGACGGCTACTACAACACCGGCGAGCAGCAGATCCGCGGCATGCTGCTGCACTGTGTACAGCCGGCAGCGGAGGGGGGCGAAAATCGGCTGCTCGATCCGGAGATCGTCTACCTGCTGCTGCGTGATGAGAACCCCGACCACATCCATGCCCTGATGCAGCCCGATGTAATGACCATTCCCCCCGGCAAAGACGGTGAAGGGGACGAACGCCCTGCCTCGGTTGGCCCGGTCTTCTCCATCCACGAGGTCACCGGTTCGCTGCACATGCGCTACACGGCACGCAAACGCAATGTCGTCTGGCGGGATGATGCGGCCACCCGCGCCGCCCTGGCTGCGCTGACACGTATCCTGGACGGCGAGAACCACCCCTATATCTTTCGTGCCCGGCTCGAGGCGGGGATGGGCCTTATCTGCAACAATGTGCTACATACCCGCGACGGTTTCATTGATCGGCCCGATACTCCACCGCGACTGCTCTATCGCGCGCGTTATTTTGACCGCATCCGGGGTACCTGAACGGCAGCGGGATCAGCGGTTTGCCGGCCAGGGATACCCTATCCGCCCGGCGCCGTTGACGTATGTCAAGGCCGACGCCGCGATGTTGTCGATAATAGCCGCAGGAGGAAACAACCATGACGACATTTAGCGACTATATGGGCGGCGATCACCAGCGCTGCGATCAACTCTTTGCCGACGCCGAGGCGGCGGTGGAGGGCGGTGACTGGCAAAAGGCGGGAGATGCCCACCGTGCCTTTATCGACGGTATGCAGCATCACTTCGGGATGGAGGAGGAGGTGCTGTTCCCTGCCTTTGAGGCGGCCAGCGGCAGCACCATGGGGCCGACGGCAGTGATGCGCCATGAGCATGAGCAGATGCGGGCGCTGTTCGCCGAGATGGATCAGGCGTTGGCGCAGCAGCGTGCCGATGACTATCTGGGTGCCAGCGAAACACTGTTGATCCTGATGCAGCAGCACAACGCCAAGGAGGAGCAGATGCTCTATCCGATGAGCGAACAGGTGCTCGCCGCCGAGCAGGAAGAGCTGCTGCAGAGGATGCAGGCGCGGGGGGAGTAGGTGGAACGACTGCTGGATGTCAGCGAGCTGGAGGCACCGGAGCCGCTGTTGCTGGCCATCGATGCCCTGCAGGATCTGGCTGGCGGGGAGTATCTGCGGTTCTGCCACCGGATGAAGCCCTGCCACCTCTACCGTTATCTTGAAGAGAACGGTTTTTGTGCCGAGACCCGCCAGGGCAAGCGCTGTGAGTGTGAGGTTCTGATTTGGCGTGAGGATGATGAGGCGGCAGCGACGCAGGCGCGCGCTGCCGCCTCGTTGTTGTCACCCTGGCCGCAGGAGGAGGGATGAACTACACTGCACTCTCGCTGAGTCAGACCCCGCCGCCCTCTGTCCCGCTACCCTACTTTCTGCTCACCCCCCTGTTTGCCGCGACAGCCGCCCTGTTACTGCTGCTGGAGGGGCCGCAGGCTCTGGCGACGCGCTGGTCGCCGACGATGCTGGCACTGACTCATCTGATGACGATCGGGGTGCTGGGAACGACCATGCTCGGCGCGTTGCAGCAGTTGGTGCCGGTGCTGGTCGGGGTCCCGCTACCGGCGCAGCGACCGGTGGCCTGGGGTCTGTTTCTGCTATGGCTGGCGGGAAGCGTGCTGCTGATCAGCGCCATGGCCGCCGGCTGGCCCACGCTACTGCGGTTTGGCGGCGGCGCACTCACTCTGGCGGTGGCCGTGTTAACGGCGCTGGTATTGCGCAGCGTATGGCGCTCCTCCTCCCGCCATGCCACGGTGCGGGCGATGGGGCTGGCGGTCATCGGTTTTGCCATTGCCGTCACCATCGCACTCTATCTTTTGCTGCGTTTCGCCGGCCAGCTGCCACTGGCCCATCCGCTGACTACCCTGCATATCGGTTGGGCCAGCCTGGGCTGGCTGTTCCTGCTGCTGACGGGGGTGGCCTATCAGGTGGTGCCGATGTTCCAGATCACACCGGAGTATCCTGCACAGCTGCGACGCTGGTTGGCCCCGGTGATGGTGCTGTTGTTGCTGCTGTGGAGTCTGCAGCACTGGTGGCCGGGGTTCTCTCTGCTGGGTTGGTCGCTGGCGGCGGGTGTGGCGCTGTTTGCGCTGCAGACACTGCGGTTGCAGACGAAACGGCGCCGGCGGCTGAACGATGTGACCCTCGATTTTTGGCGCCTGGCGATGATAAGCCTGCTGCTGGCGGTTGTTGCATGGGCGGCGGGGCAGCTGTTTCCTTCTTCACCGGGGTTGGAGCTGGCGCTCGGCCTGCTGTTCTTTGTCGGCTTCGCCCTCTCGGCGGTCAACGGCATGCTCTATAAAATCGTGCCCTTTCTCATCTGGTTACATCTGAACAACCGCCTGCAGCAGGCCGGAAGCTGGCAGGGGCGGGTACCCAATATGAAGCAGGTGATCCCGGAGCGCCCCGCACGCAGGCAATTTTACCTGCACCTGGCGGCGTTGGCGCTGCTTCTGGTGGCACTCTATCTGCCCGGGATGGTCTTGCAGGCCGCTGCCGTGGTCTGGCTGCTCAGTTCGCTGTCACTGGGATGGAACCTGTTGCAGGCGCTGCGCCTGTACTGGCGCATCAGCGCGAATCTGCGGGAGGGTTGAACGCTTTATTTGGCGGATAGCCGCCTTATCAGACGGTGGAGGTCCTGGGATCGTTGCCGGTCAGCAGGTAGCTCAGCAGATCGTGGACCGAGCGCATCTGGTCGCCGAAGGGTAGCGGCTCGGAACCGCGGAAGAACAGCCCCTTCTCCACATTGCCCATCACTGCCGCTTCGAGCTGCGTATCGATGCAGAACTGGCCGGCGTCAGGGTCGCCGTCCTTGAGGCCACAGTGGGTCAGACATTCGAACCAGACGGCACATTTGCCCTTCTCCGGGGTGGCGCGTGAGCGCACCCGCTCCTCGCGCAGCAGATACTTCTTCAGCCAGGGGGTCAGTACGGCGCGGGCCGGCAGTCCGGCGGTGCTCATGAAGGTGACCACGTCCTCGGGTTTGGCCTCCAGCAGCACCTTTTTGAAGTTGGGGTGGGCGTCGCCCTCTTCGGTAACGGCGAAGGGGGTGCCGATCTGTACACCACTGGCACCGTGGCTGAACAGCTCCTTGATCTTCTCAAAGGAGTTCACGCCACCGGCCGGCAGCAGCGGGATGGGATCGAGCTTGAGCTGCTCGAACACCTTGGGGATCTCGGCCAGCACACGTTTGAAATCGAAGCGCGGATTGTTGATATCCTCCGGCTTTGGCGCGCCCAGGTGACCGCCGGCGTAGCGTGGGTGCTCCAGCACGATGGCATCGGGCAGGCGGCCCTTGCGCAGCCAGCGCTTGAGTACGGCGCGTACCCCGCGCTCCTCGGAGAGGATCGGGATCAGGTGCACCTCGGGGTAGTCCTTGGCCAGTTCGGGCAGCTCAAAGGGCAGTCCGGCACCCATGATGATGGCATTGGCGCCGCTCTCGCACGCCTGCTTGACCAGTTCCGGATAGCGATCCACGGCGCGCATCACATTCACTGCCAGGTAGCCTTCGGGACCGGCGATTTCTCGGGCGGCCTTGATCTCGCGGTCCAGCGCCTCAAGATTGGCATCATCAATGATTTTGCGATCCTTGACCCGATGGGTGCGCTCCATCAGATCGGGGTGATGAACCCGCAGGTCGATACTGGCGATGGTGCCAACGGCGCCTTCGCGGGCAACGGCACCAGCCAGCCTATGGGCTGAGACACCGACCCCCATACCTCCCTGGATGATGGGTAACAACTCGCGATCACGGAGTTTCAATAGCGGAAGTGGGGTCTTGATCATGCAACACCTGTGGATTTATAACGCACAAAAGTAGGGTATCATACAGGAAGCCTGGTCATTGATCTGCATCATTATGAATGCAGTGAAATTCACCTAGACTTAGCCGCCCATAGAACAGGTATACCCATGCAAGCAGTAGAGAAATCAGACGAAGATTTCAAATCGATCATAGCATACCCACTGCACGGCAACTGTTATCTGAACATTACCAGCCGATGTACCTTACGTTGTGCCTTTTGCCCGAAATACAACCGTAGCTGGGAAGTGCAGAGCTACGATCTGCGCCTGCACCGTGAACCGACAGTGGAAGAGGTGCTGGAGGCGGTTGGCGATCCCGGACGGTACCGGGAGATCGTCTTCTGTGGCCTGGGCGAGCCGACGGTGCGCCTTGATGCCCTGCTGGCCATTGCCCGTGAGCTGAAAAAGAAGGGGGCGAGGATACGGGTCAACAGTGATGGTCTGGCCAATCTGCGCGAGGGTCGGGATGTGACCCCGGCACTGGCCGAGGTGGTGGACACTCTCTCCATCTCCATGAATGCCCAGGATGAGCAAACCTACATCAAACACACCCGGCCCAAGATGGACGGCGCCTTTGAGGCGATGCTGGAGTTCGCCCGGCTGGCCCATGAGCGGGGTATCGCGGTGAGCCTGACCGCCATCGACGGTCTGGAGGGGGTTGATATCGCTGCCTGTGAGAGAATCGCCAGGTCGCTGGGTGTCGAGTTTCGCCACCGAATGCTTGATGTGGTCGGCTGATGGCGCTGAGCGACTACGTCCACACCTTTGGCCAGCAACTGCTCTGGCGCTACGGTGAGCGGGTGCACAAGCTTGCCATCAATGCGGGCTTCACCTGTCCCAATCGCGACGGCAGCAAGGGGCGAGGCGGCTGTACCTTTTGCAATAACAGCTCCTTCAGCCCCAACGCGCGGCAGGATCCGGATGTCTCCGAGCAGATCGAGGCGGGTCGAAAGGTGCTGGCAAAGCGCACCGGGGCGAAAAAGTTTCTCGCCTATTTTCAGGCCTATACCAACACCTATGACGATCCGGCGCAGCTCAAGGCACGTTATGATAGCGCGCTGGCCGAGCCCGGGGTGATTGGTCTGGCCATCGGTACCCGCCCCGACTGTGTGCCTCCGGCAGTACTCGATCTGCTGGCCGGCTACCGCGAGCAGGGGTATGAGATCTGGCTGGAGCTGGGGCTGCAGTCGGCCTTTGATTACACTCTGGAGCGGGTCAACCGCGGTCACGGCTTCGCCGAGTACCGCGAGGCGGTGCTGGCGGCCCATGAACGGGGACTGCCGGTCTGCACCCACCTTATCGTCGGCCTGCCCGGTGAGGAGCCGGCGCACAACCTGCTCTCGCTGGAACGTGTGCTGGATCTGGGTGTCGAAGGACTTAAGCTCCATCCGCTGCACGTGGTCAAGGGAACCATGCTGGCCAATCAGTGGCGCCGCGGTGAATACGTGCCATGGCACCTGCACCAGTATGTGGAGACGGTGGCCGATATGGTTGAGCGTACCCCGCCCGAGGTGTGCTACCACCGCCTCACCGGTACCGCCGATGAGAAGATCCTGCTCGCCCCCGGCTGGTGCAACTGGAAGTGGCGCGTACTCAACGCCATCGAGCGGGAACTGGCCAGCCGCGGTACGCGCCAGGGTTCTTGCATTGAGGAAAACACCTCAACGCAAAGGTGCAAAGGCACAGAGGCCGTAAAGGGGATAATGGGTCTTGGATAAAACGTTCCGTGATGGGAATGCTTAGGTAGGCGCAGACGCCCTGACTGCGAACTGGCGGTAATCTTTTTAAAATACCGCTCTTACAGATACTTTAAATCATTAATGTTTTTTGCGTCCATAGCGCCATAGTGCCTTTGCGTTAAAAGATTTTATTGGAGGGTGTATGAGCAACAAGGTTGAATTGGTATGTCCTGCGGGAAGCCTGCCGGCATTGCGTCAGGCGGTGGATAATGGCGCCGATACGGTCTACATGGGCTTTCGTGATGGCACTAATGCGCGAAACTTCCCCGGACTCAATTTTGATGAGCGTGCCGCCCGCCAGGGGATCGAGTACGCGCACAGCCGCGGCAGTAAGGTGTTGCTGGCGCTAAACACTTATCCACAGCCACACAACTGGCCGATCTGGACCGCGGCGGTGGACAAGGCAGCGGAGATAGGGGTCGATGCGCTGATCCTTGCCGATACGGGGCTGATGCGTTACGCGGCGAAGACGCACCCTGATCTGCGGTTGCACCTGTCGGTACAGGGCTCGGCCACCAGCGCCGATGCCATCGCCTTCTACCGCGAGCAGTTCAATATCCAGCGGGTAGTGCTGCCGCGGGTGCTCTCCCTCTCCCAGGTTAAACGGGTGATCAACGAGACCGACGTGGAGGTGGAAGTGTTCGCCTTCGGCTCGCTTTGCGTGATGGTGGAGGGGCGCTGTTACCTCTCCTCCTACGTCACCGGTGAATCACCCAACACGTGCGGGGCCTGTTCACCGGCCAAATCGGTACGTTGGGAGGAGACGCCGCAGGGGCGTAATGTCCATCTCGGTGAGGTGCTCATCGATCGCTATGGTGAAAACGAAAGCGCCGGCTACCCGGTTATCTGCAAGGGGCGTTTCTGGGTCAACGGCAAGCTCGATTATGCCATCGAAGAGCCCACCTCACTGTCGGTGCTCGATATTCTGCCGCAACTGATTGAGGCAGGGGTCTCCGCGATCAAGGTCGAAGGGCGACAGCGTAGCCCCGCCTATGTGGGTCAGGTAACAAAGGTATTGCGCCAGGCGCTCGACGCCGCCGAGGCCAATCCCGCCGGCTATACCCCCCTCAGCGAGTGGGTAGCACAACTGGACAAGGTCGCCGAGGGCAGCACCCATACCCTCGGTGCCCTGGAGCGCCAGTGGCAATGAACATGAAAAAGGGTTTTTTTAAATGAAACTATCTCTTGGACCGATCCTCTATTTGTGGCCCCGCGAGCAGGTCTTCGATTTTTACCGTGAGGCGGCCGACTGGCCGGTGGATACGGTCTATCTGGGCGAGGTGGTCTGTTCCAAACGCAACGCGCTGAAGCTGGATGACTGGCTGCAGATCGCCGATGAGCTTGCCGCGGCGGGCAAGGAGGTCGTGCTCTCCACCCTGGCGCTGCTGGAGGCCGAGTCGGAGCTAAAGCGCATGCGCCGCATCGCCGAGAATGGTCGCTTTATGGTCGAGGCCAATGACATGGCTGCGGTTAACGCCGTAGCGGGCAAGGTGCCCTTTGTCGCCGGTCCGCACCTCAATGCCTACAACCACGATACTCTGGAGTTGCTGCATGAGCTGGGGGCGAAGCGCTGGGTGATGCCGGTGGAACTCTCCGCCGAGACTCTGCAGCGGATCATGGCCGGTCTGCCCTCGGGGATGGAGACTGAGGTATTCGGTTTTGGCCGTCTGCCGCTGGCCTTCTCGGCGCGCTGTTTTGTCGCTCGCGCCGAGGGGCTGCCCAAGGACGATTGTCAGCTGCGCTGTATCGACTACAGCGATGGGCTGCTGCTGGAGTCCCAGGATGAGAAAGGCTTCCTGTCGATGAACGGTATCCAGACCCAGTCTGCCACCACCTGCTCTTTGCTGGATGATCTGCCGCAACTGCGTGAGATGGGGGTCGACCTGCTGCGGCTGTCGCCACAATCGCATGGCATGGCGCAGATCGTCTCACTCTTTGCTGAGGCGCTGGCGCAGGGGAGTGTTAGCAGTGAGCGGAGTGAGGCACTGGAAAAACTGGCGATAGGCGAGCTGAGTAACGGCTTCTGGCATGGTCAACCCGGGATGAGCCGGGTTGGCGATGTTGATTAGAAACGGTGCCGGTGGGGCTGGGGCTATCGGTTGACGGAAAGCCGCAGCGTTTCGGCCCTTGCTGTGAGTTTTCCCAGCAGCCGACCAATGCGGCGGCCGAACACTGCATCCAGGTGCGCCTGACTGTCGAACTCGAAGCCGTCGAGCAGGTTCTTGAGATAGAGTCCCGCTTCGGTCTCCCCCTCCAGTGCCAGGGTACGGTTGAAAAAGAGGGTGTCGGGATCCTCGGCACGGCTCGCCAGCAGCCAGAAGCTCTCCAGTTTGCCGCTGATGCGCACATTCCAGCCGCCGGGGTGGCAGCGATGCAGTCGCTGCTCGCGGACGAGAAAACCCAGCTCGCGGCCCGTGTCGCTGATGCGGATCACCAGCCGTTTCCCCTCCAGATCGTCAAGCTGCTCGCGGCCGTATTGCCCCTGCAGCAGGTGGTTGAACAGGCGGCTGAGCAGGTCGCTATGTATCGCGCCAGGCAGTGAGCGTAGCAGCAATGAAAGGGGTTTCAGGGGCGGTTGCATGAGAGGATCCTCCACGGTTAATGGAATTATGACAAAGCTGAGCCATAGTTCTATTGATCCAGGTCAACGGGATGAGATCTGTGCCGGAGCGGGAGGTCAACGATTTCAGTGTGGTGTCGCAGTCGTGGAATGTTTAGCCTAGTGTAGTGTTTCATACTGATTGGCGCTTTCAGAGGCCCGCAAATGCCCCAAGACAAGGCGCAGCCCGCAGGGAATGGCCCGTCCTTTTCAAGGGCT
>JAPHTQ010000077.1 GCA_026196275.1 Gammaproteobacteria bacterium | reverse complement strand
TGTCGGTGAGGCGGCGGATCTCGCTGGGGTAGTCCCGCTGCAGGCTCTCCTGCTCACCCGACTCGATGGCGCGCACCTCACCGGCGACGGTACGCAGCGGTCGCAGCCCCCAGGCGAGGGTACCGGCCAGCGCGATAAGCAGCAGGATCGCCATTCCCCCGAGCCAGCCCCAGAGACTGTGGCGATACTGGGTCATCTGTTCGCTAAAGGTGGTGGGGTCCTCCATCACGCTGAAGCGCAGCGGCACGCTGCCGCTCACCGTCTCCCACTCGATGTCGAGGGCGGCGAGGAAGTAGCGCTGCTCGTCGAAGCGGATACGGGCGAGCCCGCCACTCTCCGCCGGCGGTTCGGGCAGCGCCAGCCCCACCGCGGAGGGGGAGTGCCACAGGGTTTCGCCGTTGTCGTCGCCGATGCGGGCGTAGAGGCCGGAGCCGGGCAGCTCCAGCCGCGGCTCGGCAAGGTGGCCCGGCATCACCAGCCGGCCGCTGTCGCTGACCTCGGCGGCGGCCATGACCAGGTAGAGCTGGGCGAAGAGGCGCTCGCGCATCGAAGAACGGGCGCTCTCCTCGAAGGCGCGCTCCAGCGCCAGGGCGGTGAGGGCGAGGAAGATCGCCAATACCACCGCGGCACTGAGGCTGACGCGTGCGGAAAGCGACCTCATGCCGGCTCCAGGGTGAAGCGGTAGCCGCGACCGCGCAGGGTTTCGATGGGCTTTGTGCGGCTATCGGGGTCGATCTTGCGGCGAAGTCGCCCGATCAGCACCTCGATGACGTTGCTGTCGCGGTCATCGTCGTGGGGATAGAGGTAGTCGGCCAGCTCCGCCTTGGGGATCACCTTGCCGTGGTGGCGTGCCAGGTACTCCAGCAGGCGGTACTCGTAGGCGGTCAGTTCCACCGGGGCACCGTCCAGGGTGACGCGCTGGCCGGTGGTGTCGAGTCGCAGCAGCCCGAAGGCCAGCTCGTCGCGTGCCGTGCCGGCGGCACGGCGCAGCAGCGCCTTGACCCGCGCCAGCAGCTCCCCCATGTGAAAGGGTTTCACCAGATAGTCGTCGGCCCCGGCCTCCAGGCCGGTGACCTTCTCCTCCCACTTGCCGCGGGCGGTGAGGATGAGGATCGGCAGGTCACGCCCCTCGGCGCGCAGGGTGCGGATGATCTCCAGCCCCGGCATGCCGGGCAGGCCCAGGTCCACCACTGCCAGGTCCACCGGGTACTCGCTGGCGAGGTAGAGTCCCTCCTTGCCGTCGCCGGTGGAGTCGACGGTATAGCCCTCCTCCTCGAGTCGGCGGCGCACCTGTAACAGCAGGGCCGCCTCGTCCTCGATCACCAGAATGCGCATGGCGGTCCTAGCGGTCGATTTCGTAAATGATGACCCGGTTATCCGGGGTGAGCACCTTGATACGGTGCAGCGTGACGCCCCCCTTTTCCACCGTCCTGGCGGAGAGGATGCGACCGCCGGTCTCCCGCCGGACCTGGCGTACGGCCTGATCCAGTGAGAGGTTCTTGCCTGTCAGGTCATCGATGGTGACCGCATTGCCATTCTGAGCCAGCAGCAGCGGTGCGGCCACTGCGCCTGGCGCGGCGGCAAACAGGCTGAGGGTGAGGAGTAGCGCGGTGGTGAGCTGTTTCATAGGGGTCTGCCGGTTTGTTGAGTAACCCCCTCTCCCCGAGGGGAGAGGGAGTGGGTTAGTATCCTGAAGAATACACGCACCTTCGGGACCTTATCCACAGGCTCAGCACTGGTGGGTTGCACGGCAGGATAGAAAGCCCCCCATGCCCGGGGAGAGAGACGGGCAGGAGGGGGAATGCAGCCGGTCAGATCCGGCCCGGCGGTTCAGAGCCAGAAGTCGTAGTCGATGCGCACCCGCACCCCGTCGCGGTCACGCTGGCGGTAGACCGGCTCGTGCTCCACCCGACGGTATTCGCGATACTCGTGACGCTGCTTGCGGTGGCCGTAGTGGTGCCCCCGGTCGTGACCGCGATGCTTACGGTGCTTGTGACCGTGGCGCGGCGGCGCCCAGCGGGTGACCTCGCGGTGGCGCTCCACATACCAGCGGTCGACGTCGCCGTGATGGCGGTCGCTGGTCTTGATCACCTTCACCCGCTTCTCCTTAATCACCTCGTGGGCCGAGGCGGTGGCGGGCAGGGCCATGGCGGTGCCCATCACGGCGGTGAGGGCGAGGGTGGTGATGAGATTACGCTTTTTCATGGTCTTGTCTCCTTCTTCAGTGGGGCGGAGTTGCCCCGGTACGCTGTCAGGTTATGAAGGGTTCGCTGAACGGCAGCTGAACCGATTTATCTAAACCGCTCTTCACGGTTGCGGGCGTGCTGCTCCTTCTCCTTGCCGCGCTTCCTGCCGCGATCCTGCTTCTCGTCACGACGCGCCTCGCGACGCCCTTCGTCCCGGCGATCACGCTCGCGCTCATGTTCCCTTTCACGGCGCGGTGGGTGCTGCTCCCTGCGACGACTCTGCTTCTCGTGGCGTTTCTTCTCCTTGTGCGGGGTGCTGCGGCGCTCCACCTCGCGGTGGAACCTGCCGTCCCGCACCGGCGGCTTGACCACTACCACCTTCTTCTTCACCACCACGCGCTTCTTCGCATGGCCCGGTGGCACCTCACGACGGCCGCGATCATGGTCGTGGTGGCGTACACGCGGGTCTTCATGGCGAATCACCCGCACATCGCGATATTCGCGATACTCGTGGTGGTGGCGGGTGTCGATGACCACAGCGGGGCTATGGGCATGGTGCACCACCACATGCTTGCAGCCGCTCAGCAGGGTGACCGAGGCGAGGGCGGCGGTAACGACGATCAACTTGTTCATGGCGTGGCTCCGTATGGTTGTTCAGTGTGGCAATCACCATAAGGGGGGATGACTGAACGAAAGCTGAACGGAAGCCAGCGATGGGTTACATTAAAAAGAGAGAGTGACGGTGAGGCCAACCACTCCGCAGGACAGAAACAACAACCAGACACAGGGGCGCCGCTATGCAGCCCGAGGCACAGAAGATGACCACCGAAGTCCAACAAAACGCCCAGCTCAAACCTGTCTCTCCGTGGAAGGTGATCGGACTGATTATCCTTACCGTGGTGCTATCGGTCGGCATTACCCTGTCTGCCGTCTACCTCGCGATCTTCCCCATGGAGTTCAAGCCGGTCACCCTCAATCAAAAAGAGGAGCAGGTACTGGAGCAGAAACTTCAGCGGCTCGACCCCACCGCCCGTCGTTCGACAAACGACGAGCAGGCTACGCTCACCCCCGAGCCCTACTCCGAAGAAGGCGCCAGCCGCGAGATCGCCCTCACCGAAAAGGAACTCAACGCCCTGCTGGCCAAGAACACCGATCTTGCCCACCGCCTCGTCATTGACCTCTCCGAGGATCTCGCCAGCGCCAAACTGCTGGTCCCCCTCGACCCGGAACTCCCCCTCCTCGGTGGCAAGACCCTCAAACTTACCGCCGGCGCCGAAGTGCGCATCACCGAAGGCCGCCCGGTGGTCATCCTCAAAGGCGTCAGCTTATGGGGCGTGCCCATGCCCAACGCCTGGCTCGGCAACAACAAGAATATCGACCTGATTCAGGAGTACGGCGACCGGGGCTTCTGGAAGGCCTTCGCCGAAGGGGTGGAAGAGATCGAGGTGAAGGAGGGGAAGCTGAGGATCAAGCTCAAGGAGTAGGTCGGATTAGGCGCCAGCCGTAATTCGATACCATTAAAACAACGTCATAGGCCGGGGAGTCATGCCCGGCAAACATCCAAGCAACCTCTAAGTAAACCTTACATGTTGCCGATGAAAAGATGTGTGTAACAAGACATAGTAAATGTGTGGTTTTTCGTGTGCGCTAAAAACACCTCAAAAATTAAGGTAATTTTTAAAAACCCTTTCTAAGTCTCTAACACTAGTAAGTTTTCGACATAGTAAAAACTTAATATCGAATTCTTGCACAGTATTTGACATAAGGGCTTTCGGGGCGTAGTTTTTAGACATAACTTTTTGGCTATATCGAAAACTGCCACCTTTTTAGGTATAGAAATGGACATCAATAACTACCAGGCAGGGCACTACAAGCAACAGTACGAGTACAAAAGCTTCGTTCCCGAGCCCATTAACCATCCCTGGGAGGTTGTGGACGGAGAGGTGCAACGCTTGCTCAGCGATGCTGATCGTGCACTTGGGGAGCTGAACGCGTTCTCCCAGCTGGTGCCTAACGTCGACTTCTTCATCAAGATGCACATTACCAAGGAAGCGACTCAATCCAGTCGCATTGAGGGCACCCGTACCAATATGGAGGAGGCCCTGCTCGACGAGGAGGACATCGATCCAGAGAAGCGCGATGACTGGGAAGAGGTACAGAACTACATCAAGGCTATCAACGGTGCTATCGGTCAGTTGCAGACCCTACCCCTCTCCAACCGTTTGCTACGCGATACCCACAGGACTTTGATGCAGGGAGTCCGCGGCGAGACTAAACTGCCTGGTGAGTTCCGCGCCAGCCAGAACTGGATCGGCGTTAGCCTCAAAAATGCCGCCTTTGTTCCTCCCCATCACGAGGAGGTACCTGAGTTGATGAGCGACCTGGAGAAGTTCATCCACAACGAGGAACTGCAGGTACCGCACCTCATCAAGGTTGCTATCGCCCACTATCAGTTCGAGACCATCCACCCCTTTCTTGACGGCAACGGCCGACTGGGGAGGCTGATGATCGCCATCTACCTGGCCAACTTCGGCCTGCTGCACAAACCGGCTCTCTATCTGTCGGACTACTTCGAGCGCAACAAAACCGAATACGTTGATCGCCTGATGGCAGTGCGACAAGCTAACCAGCTGAAAGAGTGGTTGATCTTCTTCCTGTTCGGCGTAAAGGAGACGGCTGAGAACTCCATTCAGGTATTCAAAGATATTCTCGCCCTCAAGGAGCGACTGGAGCGTGAGGTGTTACCCCATTTCAGCACACGTCGTCAGGAGAACGCGCAGACGCTTATGCAGTACCTCTACCAAATGCCGTTGGTGAGTATCAATGATGTGGCTGAGATGTTGGGGCTTAAGCACAATACGGCCAGCACACTGGTAAATGACTTCGTCAAACACGGTGTGCTTAGAGAGCTGACCGGTAAGCAGCGTAACCGGGTCTACGGGTTCCATGAGTACCTTATGATCTTTAATCGCCGCGACAAATAGCGGTAGAACCAGCGTAGTAGCACACCATCCCATAGGCCGGGCAGCCATGCCAGGCAAATTCCCCGCCCAAGCGTGATAAGGTAGAATCCACCGTTACCAAGCATAACGCCACGTAACCGTTTGTTCTTGCGAAGAAAATAAGGAAAAAGGATGCCATACCCCATAACCGACACCTGTGATGCCTGTGGTTCGTGCATCCACGTTGGTGGGAATGCTTTCCTTCTCCATCGAGATAGCCGCTCAGGAAGGGTTGCTGCATGAGTGAATTGATCTTTTACCGCACGGAAGACGGCAAGGCCGAGATCCATCTGCGCGCCGAGGAGGGGACCGTCTGGCTGACGCAGGCCGAGATTGCCGATCTATTCGCCACGACCCCGCAAAACATCACCCAACATATCAAGGCCATACTGGAAGAGGACGAGTTGCAGGAGCGGGCAACTTGTAAGGATTACTTACAAGTTCGCCCTGAGGGAGGGCGTGACGTTAAGCGCAACCTCAAGCACTACAACCTCGAGATGATCCTCGCCATCGGGTACCGCGTTCGCTCCCCCCGCGGTACCCAGTTCCGTCAGTGGGCCACCGCCCACCTGAGCGAGTTCCTGATCAAGGGTTTCGTGATGGACGACGAGCGGCTGAAAAACCCCGGCGGGTGGGACTATTTCGACGAACTTCTCGCGCGCATCCGCGATATCCGCGCCAGCGAGAAGCGCTTCTATCAAAAGGTACGGGATCTCTTCGCCCTCAGCAGTGACTACAGTCCCGACGACCGCGCCGCCAAGCAGTTCTTCGCCGAGGTGCAGAACAAACTGCTCTACGCCGTCACCCAACAGACCGCCGCCGAGATCATCTGCCCCTTGGCAGCTGCGAAGCATCAAGACGAAGAGAGTAGGTCTTTTGGCAAGCCTTTTCCGATGTGGTGGAAGAGACCGAGGTGACGGGGGGGAAGTTGCGGATTAAGTTAAAAGAATAAAAATAGGGAGGTGTATGGTGAGTACTACAAGTAAGGTGATAATCGAAAGTGCATTCAGGCGTATGCGGTTGTTAGAAATGTTTTATGAGGACGACATACCCTGGAATGCAATTGAAGAAGGATTCGAATGCAAAGGTGAAACGATTTTATTAGCGAATAGGGCTCGTGGGATATTTAAGCCCAAGCAAATGGATAGCGGACTTCTTAGTATAAAAACAACCGTTCCGAGAAAGGGTCGCATAAATATTTACGATGATGCTGAAAAAGAAAACGGATATTTTAGGTATGCCTTACAGAAAGGGGAACCATATAAAGGTGGAAATAAGCACTTATGGGAAGCGCTAGATGCGAGAAGCCCATTCATCTACTTCCATGCAGTTAGTGCTGGAAGATATAAAGCTATCTGGCCTTGTTATGTTGTGAATATTTATCCAGATAAAATGTACTGCGAGGTAGTTGTTGGCGTTTCACGATATGAAAGCAAATCATCAAATGATGAATTTATATATGAGGTGCCAGATGCGCCCGAGAGAAAATATGCTGTAAGGGAAAGCCGTGTTCGCCTTTTTCAGGCAACATTTCGAGAGAATGTCCTAAATGCTTATGACAATAAATGTGCGGTATCTGGGTTGCCTGTGCCAGAATTATTGGAGGCAGCACATATAACACCGGATAGCAATTTAAATAGTACAACTGAAATCAGTAATGGTATAGCGCTAAGCAGACTGCATCACCGGGCATACGATGGGAATTTGATTGGTATTAGTCCAAATTATAAGGTTGTCGTTAGTGAAAAGTTAATGTCGATTAGTGATGGTATGATCCTTGAGGCTATGAAAAGTTATAATGGTTGTGGTTTGTTGTTGCCGAAAAGAAAAAACGCACAACCAGATAAAGAAAGACTGGCTGAGCGGTTTGAGATGTTTATAAGCTCAAATTGACTTGCTGTTTTATTATGTATCAGTCATGGTCCGGCAAAGGGGTAACCCATTAATTCACCAACGAAAAACCGGGTCAAAGAGGATTAATCCCTGATAGTAGCTACAATTACCCTCTACGACCCGTATCCCCGGTGATAGGTCAGGCCCCGAGAGGACAATCTCCCATTTTCCATATGGTAGATTTTCTGCAAAGGGATAGGGCATAGTCAGTGTCTCTGCATCACAACCCCCCACGAGCGTGACCTCTCAATCCCATGAAAAATAGATTGTCCCAGAACGCTGCCCCTTCTGTTTCGACGTTGGGCGACCTTGCAAAACTGGCAAACTACTCCCTCGTGGAGTCGCTCAAATGCGATCCTGAGGCGAAAGCAGACGGTGCTGACCACGCGCCACGACAGGTCTTCTCGGGGCATTATGTTCCGGTCAAACCCACGCCCATTGACGACCCCGAATACATCGCGCACAGCAAAGACTTTTTCCACGAACTTGGTTTTGCCGACAGCCTGGCAGAGTCAGCCGATTTCGTGCGCATGTTCAGTGGCGACCTGTCGCAGGTTCCGGAGCCGATGCGCAAGGTGGGTTGGGCCAGTGGCTACGCACTTTCCATCTTCGGCACCGAGTACACCCAGCAGTGCCCGTTCCAGACCGGCAACGGCTATGGCGACGGTCGTGCTGTTTCCGTGCTTGAGGCGGTTATCAATGGTCAACGCTGGGAGATGCAGCTCAAAGGTGGCGGCCGGACGCCATACTGCCGCGGCGCAGATGGTCGCGCCGTGCTGCGTTCGAGTGTGCGGGAGTTTCTGGCACAGGAGCACATGCACGCGCTCGGCGTGCCAACCTCACGCTCGCTGAGTTTGTACGTATCGAAAACGGAGAAGGTACAGCGCCCATGGTACTCGGAGGGCTCGCGATCGGTGGATCCCGATACGATGGTGGCGGAGCCTGTTGCGATCTCGACGCGGGTCGCCCCGTCGTTCATTCGCGTCGGCCAGATCGAGCTGTTCGGTCGCCGTGCGCGAAAGCAGGAACACCCGGATGCGCTGGCGGAACTTGAGGCGATTGTGCTGCACTTGATCGATCGTGAGTATGCCGAGCTTATTGATGTGAACCTCAGCACTGCCGAGAAGGTCGTGTTGCTGGCACGGGAGTTCTGCGACCGCCTGACCTCGCTGGTGGCGAACTGGATCCGTGTTGGCTATTGCCAGGGCAACTTTAACAGCGACAACTGTGCAGCGGGTGGCTTCACGCTTGATTACGGTCCATTCGGCTTCTGCGATCGATTTGACCCGTACTACCAGCCCTGGACGGGCGGGGGGGAGCACTTCGCGTTCTGGAATCAACCGGTGGCAGCGGAACGCAACTTCGAGATGTTTTGTACGGCGCTGCAGCCGCTACTGGTATCACACCCGGATGTGCAGCAACAGCTTGACGAGATTCGAAGTGACTTTGCAAAAGTGATGCAAGGGAAAATGGAAAAGATGTTTGCGGCCAAACTGGGCCTTGGCACATTTGACGCAGCGTTATTCAGCGAGCTGGTAACGTTGATGATGCAAACCTCTGTCGATTATACGATCTTCTTCCGCGAGCTTTCTTCGATACCGGAAGACATTGGGCCACTTAAAAACAGTTTTTACACTGATTTGAGTGAAGAGTTGGAGGGGCGTTGGTCTGAGTGGCTGACGAAATGGAAGTCGCACGTTACCGACACCAGTGAGCAGATGAAGCGCGTGAACCCGAAATACAGTTTGCGGGAGTGGTTGCTTGCGCCGGCCTATCAGCAAGCCGCCACGGGCGACTACGCGTTACTACGAGAGCTGCAGGAGGTGATGACGCAGCCTTATGCCGAACAGTCGAGGGCGGTGGAGGAGAAATACTATCGACTGAAGCCGACGGAGTTCAGTGCGATCGGCGGCCTGTCGCATATGAGCTGCTCTTCATAATATTTAAAATAAATAAAAAAAGAGATCGCAAGAAAAGTCTGACTTGCGAATCAAATCAGTATATTGACGATGTGATACCCCCCAAAACCCAGCCAGGACAGAGCCAACAAGATCCACGGTAACTTGCTGCAGGCGGTCGCAGATTCAACCGGACTGTCACTCTGTGTCTCCGTCGTTTTGGTTTTTGCCGCCTTTTTCGCCCGTTTGTCCTGCTCGCGGGCCTTCTCTTTTTGCTGTTTCTTATAGAGGTCGATCCCTTCCTGGATGCCCTGGGCGATAAGTTTGGTCTGCTCTTTGCTCTGACCGGGGCGTTGGGTGGCACGGGCCACTTTCATCGCCTCCTCTTTGGTCTTGTCTGAGACTTTCGCTTTTGTGGAATATTTAGGCATGGTCTGGCGGGCCGGGTTGTGGGTGTCTGTGTTGGGTGTTGATAGTATCATGGCGGCAACAGCAACTGAGGCAAGGGTGTGAATGTGATGAGTGAACCGCAACGTCTGGACAAGCGCCTGGTGGCGCTGATCGGCTGCTCCCGCGGTGAGGCTCAAAAGTATATTGAAGGGGGCTGGGTGCTGGTGGAGGGTGAGGTGGTGGACCTGCCCCAGTTTGAGGTGTTGCAGCAGAAGGTGGACCTTCATCCTGATGCCACGCTGGAGCCGGTCGCAGCGGTGACCTTTCTGCTGAATATGCCAACGGGGTTTGACCCACGTGAGCCCACCGCACCGCTGCAACTGCTCACACCCGATAGCCGCTTTGAGGGCGATAAATCCGGCATTCGCCTGCTGAAGCGTCACTTTTCCCGGTTGAAACCGACCACCCCACTTGAGCCGGGCGCCACCGGGCTGCTGGTGTTCAGCAATGACTGGAAGGTGGTGCGCCGACTGGTGGATGATGCGAGCAGGAATGAGCAGGAGTATATCGTTGACGTCGACAGCGAGGTCGGGGACGAGCAATTGGCCCAGCTGAATCGTCCGATGACATTTAATAACCGGCCTATTGCCAGGACCAAGGTCAGCCGACAGAGTGAGACACAGTTGCGCTTTGCCCTTAAGTCGGTACGGCCTGAGCAGATTGCGTTTATGTGTCAGCGTGTTGGCTTAACGGTGGTGGCGATGAAACGCATCCGTATCGGGCGGGTGTCGATGGGTAAACTACCATCTGGTCAGTGGCGTTTTCTGCCTGCGGGGAAGTGGTTTTAATGGCAGGGTGATTACCCGATACATTCTCATGCGGGGCGCGCAGGAATGATAAAGAGGACCTACAACAACAGATCGTCTTCAATCCGCTGATAGCTGTCGGCGGCATTAATCAGTGAGTTGGCGGTGAGCGCAGGTACGCCATAGACCTGAGCGGTGACGCCGTAATCGTTTCTGATCTTATCCAGCAGCAGATCAAAGTCGCCATCACCCGATAGCAGTACAATGATATCAACCTCTTTTGCCGCCTCCATGACATCAATGGTAATCCCCACGTCCCAGTCGCCCTTGGCGGAGCCGTCGCTGCGCTGGATATAGGGTTTGAGTTTTACCTCAAAGCCAATGTGTTTAAGGGCGTCCTGAAATTTGATCTGCTTGTCGTCGTTGCGGGCGATGGCGTAGGCGGTGGCGCTGG
Organism: Gammaproteobacteria bacterium; assembly: GCA_026196275.1. GTDB lineage: Bacteria > Pseudomonadota > Gammaproteobacteria > Thiohalomonadales > Thiohalomonadaceae > JAPHTQ01. The sequence goes on along the minus strand of JAPHTQ010000077.1, from coordinate 29,181 downwards.
TGATCTCGTCCTCGTAACCGATACGCTCCCAGAATTTACGGTAGTTAAACTGGCGCCCGTAGGCCTGTCGGGTGGTGTAGTAGATGTTTTGCACGTCGACGAAGATGGCGATTTTTTTCACGGTCTATCCTGTGGGTTTTTTCATTGTGGTCTCTTGTTACAGCATACACGAGGCCAGGAAAGGTGGGGAACCAGTTGCTTCTCATAGTGAGGCAGCGTTCAACAACTAAGAGGGTGAGTGCTCTTTTATCCGGATGAGCTGCGTGACTAGATAGTAGTGCTATGTTTACTATGGTGTCATACCTACCAGGTCAAGGTGATGAAGAATGGATATCGAGTCTGAAACAGCACACATCCAGGAGCATATCGACAAGGGCAACTACCACGCTGGCTTGAACCTGACCATCTCCGCCATGAACGCCTGTCGCCGTGAGGAGAATCAGCAAGGTGTCGATTATTTTCTGGCAATGATGAAGGATATTGTAAATACCATGACCGAGGAGTTCGGCAGCAAGTCATGAGTAAGCTGTTAAGCGAGTGGTCGCCCTCGGAGGCGACGATGGATCTGCTCCGGCTAAATGGGTTGGACGATAAGTTGATAGAGGATGCGCTGACCTATCTCAGGACTCAGACCGAGCTGGAGGACGTTGACAAGATCAACGGTTACAGTAACTGGGATTCGTTCTTTATTATGTTCTGTATCAAGGCGGCGGGTAGCCCGCACAAATTTGATTAATCCGCTTCCTGGCGGTTCACACCTTTAGTCCCCCGTGACGCAATTGTGATTATTTCGTGATCACTTTCGGACAGCTCTCTACTAGGATCTCACTATCAGTTGATTTACCTGGCCTCGCAGGCGCGGGGATTTAGAGAGGTGTGGATGATGAAACTTGCACAGTATGTAATGGTATTGGCGGTCGGGCTTCTTGCCATGGGCAGGGCACAGGCGGAGACGGCGATCTTCGCCGGGGGCTGTTTCTGGTGCATGGAGTCGGACTTCGAGAAGGTCGATGGGGTGACCGATGTGATCTCCGGTTTTACCGGCGGCACGGCGAAGAACCCCACCTACAACGGCGACCATACCGGCCACTATGAGGCGGTAAAGATCACCTATGATCCGGAGAAGGTCACCTACAAGGCGTTGCTCGATCACTACTGGGTGAATATCGATCCCTTCGATGACCGGGGACAGTTTTGCGACAAAGGGCATAGCTACCTGAGTGCGATCTTCGTTCTGGATGAGGAACAGAGGCGCCTGGCGGAGCAGTCACGCCGGAAGGTGGTAGCGGAGTTTCCGGATAAGGAAGTGGTGACGCCCATCCTGCCGGCAGCGACCTTCTACCCGATCAAGGGGGAGGAGAGTTATCATCAGGACTACTACAAGAAGAGCCCGCTGAGGTACAAGTTTTATCGCTATAGCTGTGGGCGTGACCAGCGGCTGGAGGAAATTTGGGGTGATCGGGCGACACACAGCGAGTGAGGTGTCAGTGACCGGAAAAATAGTGATATTCTCCCCTCATCCTAACCTTCTCCCTTAGGGAGAAGGGATGTGAAAAGTGAGGCGATGTTGGCCGTGATTCGGGAGCAGGGTTTTCCGGTGAGGTGGTGCAGTTGGAGCGCAAGGTAGGTGGCTGTGAATAGATCCGCGCGCTACGTTTGGCGTATGGCCTTTCTCGTGTTGCTACTTGCCTACCTGGCTGTGGCCGTGTATCACAGCTACAAGCCGTTGCCGCCCGGCATCAGCGTGGCGATGCCGCTGCGCGCGGTGGATGAGGTACGCTTCCTTGCCGATTACACCTATATCGATGAACAGGGAGAGCGGCGCAGCGAGCAGATGATCTTCGATGAGATCCTGCGTCTTATCGCCCAGGCCGAACAGCTGATCGTGCTGGACATGTTCCTGATCAACGACTTCGCCGGGGATGCAAGGCATTCGCTGCGACCGCTCTCACGCGAGATCACCGATGCGCTGATCCGTCGTCGCGCAGAGGTGCCGGGGCTGGAGGTGGTGTTGATTACCGATCCCTTCAATACTCTCTACAACGGGGTGGCGTCGTCTCATCTTGAGCGGCTGGAGGCGGCGGGGGTGAAGGTGGTGCTGACCGACCTGACCCGCCTGCGTGACTCCAACCCGAGCTGGTCGGCACTGTGGCGGATCTTCTTCCGCTGGCTGGGTAACTCCCCCGACGGCGGCTGGCTGCCGAGCCCGGTGGGACCGGAGAAGGTCGGCCTGCGCACCTACCTTACCCTGCTCAACTTCAACGCGAATCATCGCAAAACCTTTATCGCCGATGAGGGTGACGGCTGGGTGGGATTGGTCACCTCGGGCAACCCGCACGACGCCAGCAGCGCACACGACAATGTGGCGCTGCGTTTCTCTGGTGCCGCGGCGCTGGATCTGTTGCAGACGGAACGGGCGGTGTCGCACTTCTCCGGCAACGCCTTCCCCGCCTCGCCTGAAGCGCCATCGACAGAGTCGTTGCCGCAGCGCGGGATGCGGTTGCAGATCCTCACCGAGTCGCGCATCCGCCAAGCATCATTGCAAGCGATCAACGGCGCGCAGCCCGGCGATGCGATCGATATTGCGGTGTTCTATCTATCGCACCGCGAGATCGTGGAGGCGCTCAAGGCGGCGCAGTCGAGCGGTGTCGCGCTGCGGCTGCTGCTCGATCCCAACGAGGATGCCTTCGGCCGCAAAAAGAACGGCATCCCCAACCGTCAGGTGGCACTGGAGTTGACCGAGGCCGGGGTGCCGGTGCGCTGGTGCGACACCCATGGCGAGCAGTGCCACAGCAAGTTCCTCATGTTGCGCCGCGCCGGTGGCGAGGCGGAGCTGATCCTGGGCTCGGCCAACTTTACCCGCCGCAACCTCGACGACTACAACCTAGAGACCAACGTGCGCCTGCTGGCCAGTGGCGAGAGTCAGGTCATGCAGCAGGCTGCCGGGTGGTTCGAGGAGTACTGGCACAATCGATCGGGGCGCCGGCTCTCGGTGGATTATGAGAAGTATCGCGATCCGTCGCGCCGGCGCTACTGGTTCTATCGCTTCATGGAGGCGAGCGGCTGGTCGACGTTCTGAGCTGCCGGCCATGATAACAACATCGGGTTGATGCCTGGCCGTAAAATCATTTTTGAAAGAGAAAAACTGCAATGGAATATGAAGTCGTTGATGCACGTATCTCCCCGCTGGGGCACCTGGAGGTGTTGTCGCAGCTGGAGGTGAACAAGCTGCTCGATACCACCAAGGGCGGGCTCTATACCCTGTTTCGCAACTGCTCGCTGGCGGTGCTGAACAGCGGTAGCAATCTGGATGACGGCAAGGAGCTGCTGGAGCGCTACAGATCGTTCGAGATCCGGGTGATTCAGAAGGAGCGCGGCATCAAGCTGGAGGTGAAGGGGGCGCCGGCACACGCCTTTGTCGATGGGCAGATGATCCGCGGTATCAACGAACACCTGTTTGCGGTGCTGCGCGATGTGATCTACATCAGCGATGAGATCGACGCCAGTGCCAACTTCGACCTGGCGAGTTCGTACGGCATCACCAATGCGGTGTTCCATATCCTGCGCAACGCCGGGGTACTGCAGGCGCGCGCCGAGCCGAACACGGTGGTCTGCTGGGGCGGCCACTCCATCTCGCGTGAGGAGTATGACTACACCAAGGTGGTGGGGTACCAGATGGGGCTGCGCGGGCTCGATATCTGCACCGGCTGCGGCCCGGGGGCGATGAAGGGGCCGATGAAGGGGGCGACTATCGGCCACGCCAAGCAGCGTATCAATGACGGCAAATACCTGGGGATCACCGAGCCGGGGATCATCGCCGCCGAGTCGCCCAACCCCATCGTCAACGAACTGGTGATCCTGCCCGACATCGAGAAGCGGCTGGAGGCCTTTGTGCGCACCGGACACGGGGTGGTGGTATTCCCCGGCGGCGCCGGCACCGCCGAGGAGATCCTCTACCTGCTGGGGATCCTGCTGCACCCGGACAATCGCGATATGCCCTTCCCGCTGGTGCTGACCGGGCCGGCGCAGAGCGAGGCCTACTTCCGCCAGATCGATCAGTTTATCGGCGAGACCCTCGGCGAGGAGGCGCAGCGGCGCTACCAGATCATCATCGACGATCCGGCGCAGGTGGCGGTGACCCTGCACCAGGCGATCGAGCAGGTGCGCGAGTACCGCAAGCAGCACGGCGATGCCTACTACTTTAACTGGAAGCTGAAGATCGATGTCGAGTTCCAGCGCCCCTTCGTACCGAGCCACGAAAACATGGCGGCACTGCAGCTGGACACAAAGCAGGAATCCCATCTGCTGGCGGCCAACCTGCGCCGCGCCTTCTCCGGCGTGGTGGCGGGCAATGTGAAGGACGAGGGGATCCGCGCCATCGAGCAGCACGGCCACTTCGAGCTCAACGGCGAGGCGGCGCTGATGGAGAGGATGGACGAGCTGCTGGCCGCCTTCGTCGAGCAGCACCGGATGAAGCTCCCGGGCAAGGTCTATGTGCCCTGTTACCGGATCAATAAGCGCTAGTGTACTGCGCCATTAATTACGGTGCAGTACACTAGTGAACTATTCTGCGGCGGGGCATTCTAACTTCATGCACACAGCGCTGGCCCGACTTGGCGCTGGTCTTCATAATACCCCCCTGTTATTCCGTTCCGTTACACAGAAGGTCACCATGTCACAACTCAATACGCCCCTCTCCGATCAGGAGATCGACGAACTGAACCGTTTCCTGCTTGAGCGCATCCCGGAGGAGGAGGCGAACGCCGCGGTTGAGGGTGTCGATGAGGGGGTGCTGGATATCTCGGAGCTTGACGGTTTTCTCACCGCCATTGTCAGCGGGCCGCAACCGTTGAAACCCTCGGAGTGGTTGCCGGTGCTGTGGGGCGAGTACGAGCCGGCATGGGGATCGAATGCCGAGGCCGAGGCGACGATCTCCCTGGTACTTCGCCACATGAACGCTATCGTGAACACCCTGGTTGAGGCACCGGAGGAGTTCGAGCCCATCGTACTGGAGGTCGAGGAGGAGGAGGCGACCATCACCAGTGTGGAGGAGTGGTGTCTGGGCTATATGAAGGGGGTCAGCCTTGCCATGAGCGCCTGGCAGCAGGGTGGTCAGGAGGTGATGGACCTGCTGTTCCCTGTCATGGTCTTCACCACCGAGGAGGGACGCAGCAGCCTGGCCCGACTGGATGCGCAGGAGCTGGATACCCTCAAGCGCTCACTGCCGACAACGGTACGCAAGCTCTACGCCTTCTGGCAGCGGCGCAGGGCGCTGGCCTCCGTGCCGTTCAGCCACAGCGAACCGCAGGTGGGGCGCAACGATCCCTGCCCCTGCGGTAGCGGGAAAAAATTCAAGAAGTGCTGTTTGCACTAAAATCTAAGTTGAAAGGCAACTACTCGTCCCCTTGACGCAACTTCCTCTTCCCGGCCATTGTGAGGCGGCTATGGGCTCTATATGCCGCGATCCGGGAAAACCCTATGGCGTCTTGGCGAGAGTATTGGCTGGGGGTGTAGGGCGTGCACGCCATGAGAAATGCAAACAGGGGCGTAGTTACGTTTGTCTGAGGTTTGCAGGATGGGGTATTTGCAGTAATCTCACTTTATGTTTTCGCTACCCGATTGAATCGTCATGTTGCTAGTTATCTCCCCTGCCAAGACCCTGGATTACGACACACCGCCGAAGACCAAAACCTTTACCATTCCGGACTATCTGGACGACTCGCAGATCCTTATCGACCGGGCCCGTCAATATTCGGCGCTGGATATCGCGGAGTTGATGGCGGTGAGCATGAAGATCGCCGAACTCAACTTCGAGCGCTTCGAGCAGTGGCGCACCCCCTTTACCCCGGAGAACGCCAAGCAGGCGGCATTGGCGTTCAAGGGGGATGTTTATACCGGTCTGGATGCCGAGAGTTTTTCTGCGGCGGATTTCAAGTTCGCCCAGAGCCATCTGCGGATCCTCTCCGGCCTCTATGGTCTGCTCCGTCCGCTGGACCTGATGCAGCCCTACCGCCTGGAGATGGGGCGCAAGGTGGATACCGGGCGGGGGAAGAATCTCTATGAGTTCTGGGGCGACAAGATCACCGAGGGGCTGAACCGGCAGATGAAGAATATCAAGTCTCCCTATCTCATCAACCTCGCCTCCAGCGAGTACTTCAAGTCGGTCAAACCGAAACGGCTTGACGGGGAGATCATCACCCCCGAGTTCAAGGACTGGAAGAACGGTCAGTACAAGATGATGGGGGTCTATGCGAAGAAGGCGCGCGGTCAGCTGAGCCGCTTTGTTATCCAGAACAGACTGACCGAACCGGAGGCGATGAAGGATTTTGATGTGGACGGTTACGTTTTCAACGAGGAGCTCTCCTCGGACAGCAAGTGGGTCTTTACCCGCCGGCAATGAGCCGGAGAGGGCCGAGGGAAGAGTGTGTCAACGCGCATCGGCCTGATCAGCGATATCCATGCCAGTGTGGCGCCGCTTGGCGAGGCGCTGGCGATCTTCGCGCGCGAACAGGTGTCGCAGATCCTCTGTCCGGGGGATATTGCCGGCTATGGCGAGGAGCTGGCCGGGTGTGTTGCCCTGTTGCAGCAGGCCGGGGTGAAGGTGGTGGTGGGCAACCATGACCGCTGGCATGTGGAGGATGGGGAGGATGGGCGTGAGGAGTTGGCGCTCCTGGCAGGGTTACCCGTTGCGCTGAGTCTCGCTATCGCCGGCAAACGGCTCTATCTGGTACATGCCAGTCCACCGGATTCGGACATGGGCGGGATAAAGCTGCTGGATGAGACGGGGGCGTTGATCCCGTCGGCACTGAGTGCATGGCGCGAGCGGCTGAAGGGTCTTGGCCATGAGGTGTTGGTAGTGGGGCATACCCATCAGGTGTTTGCCGAGCAGCTGGGCGACACTCTGGTGATCAATCCTGGCAGCACCGCGTTTAACCACAGTTGCGCGATCCTTCATCTGCCGGAGTGCCGGGTGGAGTGGTATGCGGTGGGTGGGGAAATGAAGCGGGTGTGGAACTGGGGGATGGGCGTTACCCGAAGGGACGAATAACGCCCGATTCCATCTCAGGATTCAGTTTTTGCGCCGTGCGGCATAGATCGAACCGGCCTTGCCGCCGCTGCGGGCGTTGAGGTCTTCGGCGACCTGCCTGGCATGTTCGGTAACCATTTTAAGCGTACCGGGCTTTTGCCCGCTGATCTCGGTAGCGCCGCGCTTGATGGTGTAGCTGTGCCAGTTCTTGCCCTCCATTCCGTCGGGGGCGGTGATCTTGGCTACCTCAGTCACCTCGAACTTCTTTCTCAGACTACTGACAGTGGAAACTTCCGACATAATACTATCTTCCCTGTTTATGGATACATTCAACAGTATATACCATCCTGCGTTTTTCTGCTAATTCCCCCAGTTAAAACAGGTATTTAGGCGGGCGGTTGGCACAGCGGTTGTCAGATGAATCCCCTCTCCTGGGCAATCGCGGAGAGCAGCATGCGACCGCCGTCGAGGTTGTTCATGATGCCGTGGCGGTGGTCGAGCCACCACTTGGCATCGGTCTGCTCTTCCAGATACTCAATGGCGCGGCGGATCCCCTGCTTCGTATCGCTCCAGTAGTCCGGGTCCTCCTCGGCGGCCTGCGCGTCCACCTCGTCCAGCCACTTGAGCACCTTGTCCACCGCGGAGAAGGCGCTGAGACGCACCGTTTCGGCCCAGGCGACCTGCCTGTCAGAGCCCTCCAGCGGTGGCAGCCCCCGTTCGCTGGCAAAGAGCCGCGCCTGGGTGGCCTTGCGCTGTCGCTCCTGTTCCTGTTCACCGGCCTGGCAGATTCGGCAGGCACCTTGCGCCAGCTGCTGGGCGCGCTCATCCCAGGTGTAGTCATCATCACCGTAGAAGGGGTGGAGCACCACGTGGTCGCAGCTGTGGCGGATGACCCTGAGATCGAGCTGTTCGCGGCTCTCGCCATTGCCCTGGTTGTGGCCCACCAGGGTGCAGGGGATCATGCTCCGTTCACACCAGCGGGCCACGTCCAGGTGCTGCACCGTTTCGTAGATGCGGCGGATCTTCATCCCGTGGTAGTGCTGCTCGATGATCGCCGCTTTGAACTCACCGGCCTTGCTGAAATCCCGCGCCGGGCGCATCCACAGCGCGTCGTAGCCGATATGCCAGCGCGCCAGCCAGGCCTCGGTCTTCGTCTTGACCGCGGCGTTGCGTCCGGTGATGAGTACCACCGGCACCCCCTCGTCACGGGCCTGGTTGAGCCGGTCGATGAGCGGCAGGTTGGGCATATCTTCATCGCAGGCTTCGAGGAAGCGCTCCCAATCCTTCACCCCCTCCTCGTTGTAGAGGTGGTGCAGGCGGTGTTCGAGCAGTGCGAGCACACCGTCGAGACCGCAGATGACGATTTCCTGTTGTTCGGGCATGGCGCTATTGTGCATTAAATCGGCGGGGCGCTGTAGGAGCGACCGCTCCGGTTGTGAAATGTATATTTGACACAGAGGTCACAGAGTATGGTGCCTTGGAATGCATACCCATCACACATTTCAGAGTAATTGAGTAGAGCCAATCGCGATAAATTCAGTGACGACAACTAGCACCTGCGTGGTTTTTCCCTGTGGGCTCTGTGCCCTCTGTGGCTAATTGATGTCAGCAACATCGGGACCGGGACGGTCGCTCCAACGGGGTAGGCTGGTTGTTGAGGCGATAATCGGCTATGTTTGCGGCCTCATCCAGGCAAGGTTCCCGACGTTGAAGACCAACACCCGCATCGATGCCCTGGTTCCCTGGCGGCCCGACTTCTTCGAGCGCTCGCCGCTGTTCGCGCCGCTGCGCCCGCTCGTCGAGCGTTTCGCGACCTACGAGGACTGGCCGGGGCTGGGCGATTTTCAGCAACTACTCGATGAGCGCGCCGAGCCGCTGCGCACCCTGCACGGCGCGCCGCTGAAGATCGTGCCGCAGGAGGGACGGCCGGACCACTTCGAGCAGCACTACGCGCCGCGTATCTACTTGAGCGGCGAGATCCAGACGCGCACCCGCAACTGGCACGACTTCTTTCAATTGCTCAGCTGGTTTCTCTTTCCGCGCACCAAGGCGGTAATTAACGCCATTCACATCCCACTGGCGAAACAGCGGCTGACCAAAGGCGAGGATATCGGCCGGCGTACGCCGGTAGAGAATATGCTCTCGCTGTTCGATGAGGGTGGGGCGGTACTGGTGACAGGTGACCCGTCATTGTTGGAGCTGGTGCGCGAGTTCAGATGGAAGGAGCTCTTCTGGCAGCGGCGTGATGATTTAGTGCATAAATTTGATTGTGTCGTCTTCGGCCACGCCATGTACGAAAAGGCGCTGGCGCCTTATCTTGGCATGACCGCCAACACTATCATGCTGGAGGGCGATGGCGACTATTTTGCCTCTGATCGGGAGGGGCGCCTTGCCTGGATCGATGCAAAACTGGCGGCGATCTTCGAGGCCGGCGAGCCGTATCAGAAGCCCCGCGATCTGCAGCCGTTTCCGATTCTCGGCATGCCCGGCTGGGACCCGGCCAATAGCGACGAAAATTATTACGACAATACGGATTATTTCCGGCCCGGCCGGCGGCGGGGGTGATGCGTGGTACGAACCGTACTGGAGTCCACGGCTCGACGTGGCAGTCGTTCGGCTATCGCGTTGACAGCTCAAGAGCTGTACTCCGTATGAGGCTCCGTTGGGGTCCCCGGCTCGGCTTGGCAGTCGTTCGGCGATCACGATGACAGCTCAAGAGCTGTACTCGGGATGAGGCGCTGCTGGAGTCCACGGCTCGACGTGGCAATCGTTCGGCTTTGGTGCCCTCTGTGGCAAAACCTTCAACGGTTCTCAAGGATCACGATACTCTTCTCCGCCACTCCCAGATCAGCGGCCACCACCGCGCACTTGGCCTGCAACAGGAAGAAGAGGTTCTCCCGTGTGCCGGATAGGCTTTCGTAGTTGGCCATCCCCTTGGCGATCACCAGTTCCGCGGCATCGAAACGTTGCCTGAATTCGGCGCTGCATTGATCCAGTATCGTACCCATCGCGGCGGCGCCGTTGTCGACCACCTCGGCAACCCTGTCGATGCCTGCCGCAAGGGCATCCTCGCGGGTGGCGTCGTTGACCGCGGCCCCGCCCTTGACCACGTAGGTGACTGGCTTGCCGATGGTCTCGATGAGCAGCCTGTCCATCACGGTTTCGCCGGCATTGTCGGCAAGATAGAGGATATTGTCAGCCTGTTTCATGGCGATTCGCAGCGCTGGCAGGTGGTTGATGGCCGGCGTGAGTGCCAGCACCCGTTCGATACTGGCTTCCAGATCGTAGTCGGCAGCTACCCCCAGGTCGATGATATTGCCGGCGAGCGCCAGACGTACCGCGGTATCGAACGGGTCATCGGCCTGCTGTAGCAGTTGCTTCAGCCGCGGGTAGAGCGACAAGGCGTGGGCGGTGGCCTCGCGCTTTTTCTCGCGAAAAGGGTCCGGGTTGTGGCTCTGCTGGCGGATCAGGGCGTGAATGTGTGAGGCGGTGATCGCCGGGTTGGTCTCCAGTGGGCTCTGCACAAGCTCACCACGGATCCGCTCGAGCAATCTTTTGCTGGCCGCTTCATCCATCCCAGCAAGACCGGCGGCGTCTTGTGCCTGGCGCTGGAAACAGCGGAGACATTCGGCTTTGGCTTTCATTTTCCGAATTCTACCAAATAGTGCACGACTCTATGACTCTATTAAGAGTTTTTGCGTGCAATCGCGAACATGGCGGTGTATCAGTAATGGTTTTTGTTCCCAATAATGGCGTCATAGGCTGCCATTGCCGAGAAACAGAGGTATCCCCATGCAATCAGGCCCGCGCGAGATTTTCACTCCCTTCCGTCCCATACCGCTCGATGTGCCGGAAGGGATGAAGCCCAACGAATTCTTCAACAGTACCGAGAACCTGAATGATCTGGTGCACAACAACGGTCTGTTGGTGAACCCGGAGAATCTGCTGCTCTACCGCAAGGCGCTGGGACACTCCAACACCTTCGATACCTCGATCATCTATAACACCTCCAAGACCATCCTCAACCCGCTGGGCCGTCCGGTTCGACGCACCCAGGTGCCGGAGAATGTGCGCCATGTCTGGAACCGGATGAACCAGATCATCATCGAGTACATGCTGGAGCAGTTCCCCGACCCGCAACAGCACCTGGTGCTGGCGGGCGAGGCGAGCCTCGACGCGACCTGGCCGCTCACCTCACCCGGCGTGCCGAGTATCCGCATGCTGCACAACCACTTTATCGTCTTTCCCATGGCGGAGCTGCGTAGCGCCAAGCCGGCCGATTCGAAGAATCCCAACCTGACCGATGGCGGTCAGCACTCGCTGTTCGAAGAGCACATGCACGATGTCTACCGTGAATTCATCTGCAAGGCCTTGCAGCTTGAGGTGTTGCGCCCGATCAGCGACGACTCGGCACGTTTTGATCTGACCGGTTATCCCCACGGTCTGCCCAGCTGGGAGATCCCCGGCGGCGCGGCGACTCTGGAGGATGTTCGTTTCTGGCACGAGTATGACCTGGTGCTGAAAGGGTTTCTCGACTTTTATCGCACCTTTTTCAGCCAGGTCTCCAGTCGTAATGCCCCAATGTTGCCGGATCTCTATTTCCCCGATCAGGTGCAGAACGTGTTGCTGTTCAACAACGCATTTCTCAAGACAGCGAAAATGGTGCGTGACCGCTGTATCACCGATCCGGCCTACGCCAACGCGATCCGCTGGCAACCGGCGTTCAAGCAGCTCATCTACCGCAACGAAGAGGGCAAGCTCATCGTTACCATCAGCCAGAACTCGATCGGCAACGCGATCACCGAACTGCTTGGCGTGGTGGTTAACCGTGCACCCGATGCCGAGGCCTATGAAAAGGCCGAACCGGCGCTGGTCGACAAATTGTTGGAGGTGCGCCGGCGTTTGATCGAGGCCGATCTGGGTGAGGGGATCGCCACCGAGCACTGGGGCAAGGAGTAGTCTTGTTGCCGGATTACGCTGTTGCTAATCCGACGTGATCAAAGCTCCAGTTTCTGTACCGGCGCCTCCATCCAGTCATCGCTTTCGTCCCAGTCGTAATCGGGATCATCGACATAGAGTTCCACTTCGTTGCCGTCCGGGTCACGCAGGTAGAGGCTCTGGCTGACGGTGTGGTCGGAGAGGCCGTCGATGCGGCAGTTAAAATTCTCTGCTCGCCTCAGCGCGCCACGTAGCGTGTCGAGGTGATTGCCGATTTTCCAGCCGACGTGATAGAGGCCGATGCGGTGGCCGTGCAGCGGGCCGGGTGCGTCGTTCACCTGGATCAGCAGTAGTTCGTGGTGGGTACGGCCGCCGCTGAACAGCGCGCCGCGACCGTCGAAAATGCGGCCGATCTCGTTCAGGCCGACCACATCGCGATAGAAGGCACTGCTTTTCTCCAGGTCCCTGACGTAGAACACCACGTGGCCAAGCTCCGCCATAACGACCTCCTGAATGAGCGGGGTATGGTAAGTGTAGTACGCCACGGCGGGGTTGCCGTGATCCGGCGGCTAGCGCTGCGGGGAAGGGGGAAAGGCCTCACTGCCACCGATAACGGGTATAATGCACGCTTTCACATTTGAGGCAGGTGGTTATTCCGTGTTTTCCCTGTTCAAGTCCAAGCCGTTGCTGGACGCCGCCACGGTGCAGTGGCTGTTTGATTGCTATGCCTGGGCGCTGCGTGAATTCGACGCGCGGGTGTTCCGCGAGGAGACGCGGTTGGTGCTGCCTAACGACCGATTTTTCCCCGGCCGGGTGGAGAGCATCGACGGGATGGCCAATCTTATCTTCGATCGGGTGAAGGCCTACGCCGGGGTGGCACACTGGCCGACCCGATTGGTGGACGGCAGGCAGTGTCCGGCCCAGGCCTCGGCGCAGCTGGTGATCGCCGGCCCCCTGCGCGGCAGCAGGGGGGTGGCGCCGCAAGCGGTGGAGGAGGGGCAGCGCCTTCAGGTGCCCTATGATCCGCTGCTGGTCAACAATCCGGAGGGGATGATTGCCAGTCTCTCCCACCAGCTGGCGCACTATCTGGCCACCCTGGCCACGACCCCGCCGCCCGGCGGTGAACAGAATTGGCCGCAGATGACCGAGGTGCTGGCCGTATTCCTCGGTTTCGGCCTGATGTTCGCCAACAGTGCCTTTAATGTGCGCCTGCCAAAATGCGGCAGTTGCGCCCCGCAACCGGTAGACCGGCAGAGTTTTCTCTCCCAGTACGACACCACCTATGCACTGGCGATTTTCTGTGTGCTCAAGGGGATCCCGAACCGGGAGGTGCTGCCACACCTGAAGGGATCACTGCGTGGTTTCTACAAAAAGGCAGCAAAAGCGGTCGTGGCCGACCAGGCTGCACTGGCGCGCTTGCAACAGTTGGCCTGAGTAGACGGTCCTTGTCCGCCGCAGGTGGGCGGATCAGCCCTCGTCACCCTCTCCCGGGGTGCAGCCGTCGCAGCTGAGGATCGCCGGCTGCGGACTGATCCGGGGCATCCGCTGATGCAGGGGAGTGATTGGGCGTGCCAGGCGCTGATCGTAAAACACGGCGTAAGCCATCACCCGCCTTACGTACTGGCGCGTTTCGTAATAGGGCATGGTGTCGATCCAGATGTCGGCGTCCATGTTGCCCTGTAATGGTTTCCATTGCTCGACCCGATGCGGGCCGGCGTTGTAGGCCGCCGTGGCCATTACCGGATTGCCATCGAAACGGCTCTGAACCTGTTGCAGATAGTGGCTGCCGAAGCGGATGTTGGTCTCGGGCTCAAGCAGGGTATGGCGGTCAGCTTCGATATTGAGTTGGTGGGCGATGTTCCGGCCGGTTCCGGGCATCAGCTGCATCAGGCCCAGGGCGCCGGCAGAAGACTGCACGTCGGGGATAAAGCCGCTCTCATGCCGTGCCACGGCGTAGACCCAGGCCGGATCCAGTCCGTTCACCTCCGCCTCACGCATTACCGCCTCATGGTGGGCGAGTGGAAAGCGAATAGCGAGGTCGTCGAAATGGTCCGCCATGGCGAGGGCCAGCAGGGCACGGTCGTGCCATTGCCAATGGGCGGCCAGTTTGCCGGCGGCCAGCCGTTCACTGCGCGACATCTTCAAAACCGCGCCGTCCCATTCGCGGCGGGCATCGCGGATGAGTCCCAGTTGGTAGAGCTCATGGGCGCGTTGTAGTGCCGGCTTGCGTTGCAGCGCCTCGAGTGCCTCATCACTGATCTCAAGGCTTTCATGTTCCAGGTTGTAGGGGTTGCCCGTGCGATCGGCGGCGAGAAAGCCGTAGTAGGTACGGGAGTGGCTGAGCGCGGTATAGATCGCTGCGGCTTGTTGCGTCTGCCCCAGCGCCTCATGGGCACGTGCCTGCCAGTAGCGCCACGGCTCGGCGTTACGCTGCACCGGCGGCATCCTCTCGATCCAGTTCAGCACAGCCTGCCACTTCTCCTGGCGCAGCGCGGCACGTACCGCCCAGCCGTGACTGGTGGCGCTCAGGCTTGTCGGGGGGAGCTGGTCAAACCAGATGAGCGCGCGGAGATCGCCGTCCAGGGCGAAGTTAAGGGCAATGGTCTGGATCAGCCGCTGCCGCGCTTGCGCACTAAAGTTGTACTGTCCGGCGAGTGTCTGCCACAGCTTGGCCGCGGCGGCCGGCTCCTCGCTGGCAAGACGTTGTAAGCCGTGCAGCACGATACGACGGCTATGTTCGTTATCCTGCTGCAGAACTGACTCGTCGCGGATACGCTCGGGCCGGTTGTCCACCTGGCGCCACAGCGTTACCCACTGGCGCTCCTTCTCATCGAACGCCTCGGCCAGATAACCGGCCAGACCGCTGTGGCCGCTGGCCATGGACAGCTCAATGCGTTGCCAGCGCAGCGCGTCGCTGATACCGCCGGCCTCCTCCCAGGCGGCAAACAGCGGGTCGCAGGCCGGGTGCTGCGTGGTGCCAACCAGCCAGAGCTGTCGGGCGCCGTCCCAGGCGGCCACCGGGTCGCCGCTGTGGAGCTCGGCCAGGTGGGCGTAGCAGCGCAGCTCGGCGCTGTTGCTGCCCCGGTAGAAGGCAATATACTCTCGCCAGCGTTCGCTGCCGGCCAGGTGGCGTAGCCAGACGCTGCGCAACAGCGGAGTCAGCGGCAGATCACGGTAGCGGGTGAAAAAGGTGTGCAGGGTGTCGCTCTGCTGGCCGGCGAGGTCGTCGCGCAGATACCAGTAGCGCAGATAGGGGTAGAGCGAATAGTCCCGGAGGGTCTCGGCGAGGTGTAAAAAGCGCCTCTTGTCACCCTCTTCAAGGGCGCTCTTGGCGGCAAGAAAGCGCTCCTGCGGGGCGAGCGGCTCTGCCGTGCTTTCCCCCTCGGCGTGCAGGGGCGGGGTGAAGATCGACAACAACAGCAGGGTGCCGCCGGCCAGGGCGGCAAGGGAGAGGGACGTAGATGTCAAGAGTGAGTGCTTACTACCGAACATCGCATTTCCCCGTGGTTATTACTAGCTAAGTGTAGTTGTGACTCCCGGGGTTAAAAGTAATTTCGCCAAAAAGCGACGAAGTTTTTGCAGATGAACTCACGTTTGGCCCGTTCGACTCCCCTTGAGAGGCTTCAGAACCCCCTCCAGACCGTTGATGCGGATCTCCAGGGCCAGCTGCATCAGCCGACCGAGTTCCCCGCCGGGGAAGCCCCTTTTGGCGAACCACAGCAGGTACTCCTCGGGCAGGTCGATGAGGACCTTGCCCCGGTACTTGCCGAAGGGCATCGGCATGTTGGCCAGTTTGAGCAGGTCTTCCTTATTGAACACGGATAGTTGTACCAGTCCAGTTTAGAGTTACAGGTTTCATTCAGCCGCAGCCCCGTGGGAGTGGACGTCCCGGCTGCGATTTGTCACGGCCATCTTAGTCGATGCGCCGGGGCGGGCAAAATCGAGTGCAATGGGTATGCTATAGGGCATGAGTACAGTGCGGAGGTGTAATGGCTACGATAAATGAGGGTATCTCTCGCCGCAGGCTGTTGCAGTGGCTGGCGGTGGGCATGGTGGCCGGACCGTTGCCGTCGGCCGTGGCTGAACCGCTGACCCGGCCCATACCCGCCGGCGGCGAGCGTCTGCCGTTGATCGGCATGGGCACCTGGCTGACCTTCGATGTGGGAGAGGATGCGATCCTGCGCGGTCGCCGCTGCGAGGTACTGCGCACCTTCCTTGAGCTGGGCGGCGGCATGGTCGACTCCTCACCGATGTACGGCAGTGCCGAGGCGGTGCTTGGCCACTGTCTGGAGCGGCAGGAAAACTATGACGGACTCTTCTCAGCCACCAAGGTGTGGACCCCGGGACAGCGTTTCGGCATCAATCAGATGGAACATTCGCGCCGCCTGTGGGGGCTGCCGCGCTTCGACCTGATGCAGATCCACAATATGCTCGACTGGGAGACCCACCTTGAGACCCTCAAGGCGATGAAGGCCGAGGGGGCGATACGCTACATCGGCATTACCACCTCCCACGGTCGGCGCCATGGCGAACTGGAGCGGGTGTTGGCGCAGGAGGAGGCGTTCGACTTCGTGCAGTTCACCTACAACCTGGTGGACCGCGAGGTGGAGCGACGCCTGTTGCCGCTGGCGGCGGAGCGGGGCATTGCGGTGATTATCAACCGACCGTTTCGCGGCGGCGCGCTCTTCTCCCGCGTGCGCGGCCGGGCGCTGCCGGGCTGGGCAGCGGAGTTCGATTGCCACAACTGGGCACAGTTCTTTCTCAAGTTCATTGTCTCCCACCCGGCGGTCACCTGCGCCATTCCGGCAACCACGCAGGTCGAGCACATGCGCGAGAATATGGGTGCGGCCCGCGGTGAGTTGCCCACACCGCAGCTACGGCGGCGCATGCAGTACTATTTCGCCTCGCTGTAGGAAGAAATGCATAAGGCCTTCATAAATCCTCTTTATCCTCAATAACCTATTTTGTCTGGTACCCGGGATGAGAGGGTGGCAGGCTGCATGAGGTAACCGGGGGAAGGAGGAGTAGCGTGGAATTTTTTGCCTATGCCAAGGTGCGCATGTCCGCCGCGGATATCCAGCGTCATATCAATATTAACAATCTCACCGAGTGGTGTTCGTCCATCGACACCATCATCGATGTGCAGGGGGAGCGGGGGGATATCTACTGCGTCTGGGGGGAGTTCCGCGTCCACCGGGAGCTGATCCACGACGGTGTGCGCTTCACCCTCCCGAACTGCAAGAACGGGGTGCAGTGGACCCTCAGCCCCAATCCGGAGAACAGCGCCCAGGTGATGGTGCACTGCACTATCAACCGTCCGACCCAGGAGGCGGATTTCGTCGAGTCGCTGGAGGAGTTTGTCGATGCCTGGCGCGTCGGTCTGGAGGGGTGGCCGGCGAGGCGTGCGGCGAAGCTGAACAGGCCGCGTGGCGAGTGTAGTGATACCTTTGGCGGATTTGGCTAGTGGACCGGCTGAGAGTGACAGTATTTTCCGCATGGACCACTAGCCGCTCAGGAAAAATCCTTCACCTTGCCGCGCAGGCCTTTTTGTCGGCCACGCTTGCTCTTGCTGTCCATGCGTTTTTGCTGCGAACCCCTTGTTGGCCTGGTCGGCTTGCGTGTCTTTTTCACCACGTTCACGCTGCGGATCAATTGACGTAACCGCTCCAGAGCATCCTCGCGGTTCTTCTCCTGGGTGCGGAAGCGCTGCGCCTTGATCACAATCACCCCCTCGACGTTGATACGCGAATCGCTGAGCATCAGCAGCCGTTCCTTGTAGTACTCGGGCAGGGAGGAGGCGCGGATGTCGAAGCGCAAGTGGATCGCGCTGGAGACCTTGTTGACGTTCTGTCCGCCGGCGCCCTGGGCGCGGATGGCGTTCAGCTCGATCTCATCCTCGGGGATCGACACATTATTGGATATTTTGAACATGGACGGGATTGTAGCACCGGTACGCCCGGCGGAGCAGGATCTCACCGCAGAGGGCGCAAAGAAGATCTCTTGCCACAGAGAACACCGAGGGCACAGAGGCTAAAACTAGCAGTACACCCCTCTGTGCCCTCGGTGTTCTCTGTGGCAAATTAATCATTCATGCCGGCTGCTGCAGTTGAAGGTTTATGTACGCCGGGCGCATGGATCGCGTATACTGTGCGCAGTTTGACGCATCCGGTCGCGTCTTTTCTGCTTCGCGGCGACACTTTTCAGTAAACCTCGAAACACCCCCATCGATACTGCATGGACCGGTCCCCGCAAGCGGGCTGCGGCAGTTCGAACCAGGAGTCATCCTTATCCATGTCATTTGATACCCTCGGCCTCTCGGCCGATATCCTCCGTGCTGTCAGCGAAAAAGGCTACAGCGAACCGACCCCCATCCAGCGCCAGGCGATCCCGGTGGTGCTCAACGGCGGCGACCTGATGGCCGGCGCCCAGACCGGTACCGGAAAAACCGCCGGTTTCACCCTGCCGCTGCTGGAGCGCCTGAGCAGAAGTGCGGCCAAGGGGCCACGTCCGGTGCGCGCCCTGATCCTTACCCCCACCCGCGAATTGGCCGCCCAGGTCGAGGAGAGCGTGGTCACCTACGGCAAGTACCTGCCGCTGAAATCCGCTGTGGTTTTCGGCGGGGTGAAGATCAACCCGCAGATCGAGAAGTTGCGCCGCGGCGTCGATATCCTGGTGGCCACCCCCGGGCGCCTGCTGGACCACCTGTCGCAGAAAACGGTGGACCTCTCCCGCGTCGAGGTGCTGGTGCTGGACGAGGCCGACCGCATGCTCGATATGGGTTTTATCCGCGACATCCGCAAGGTGCTGGCAGTACTGCCCAAACAGCGTCAGAATCTGCTCTTCTCCGCCACCTTCTCCAATGAGATCAAGCGCCTGGCAGACGGCCTGCTGCACAATCCGGCACTGATCGAGGTGGCGCAGCGCAATACCTCCTCCGAGCTGGTCAACCAGGTGATCCACCCGGTGGATCGCACCCGCAAGGCGGAGCTGCTGTCGCAGTTGATCGGTCAGGGCAACTGGCGGCAGGTGCTGGTCTTTACCCGCACCAAGCACGGCGCCAACCGCCTGAGCCAGCAGCTGGAGCGCGACGGCATCAGCGCCGCGGCGATCCACGGCAACAAGAGCCAGGGTGCCCGCACCCGCGCGCTGGCCGACTTCAAGTCGGGCGGGGTACGGGTGCTGGTGGCCACCGACATCGCCGCCCGCGGCCTGGACATCAGCCAGTTGCCGCACGTGGTCAACTTCGAGCTGCCCAACGTGGCGGAGGACTATGTGCATCGCATCGGCCGTACCGGCCGCGCCGGCAACGAGGGTGAGGCAATGTCACTGGTCTGCGTCGATGAGCACAAGCTGCTGCGCGACATCGAGCGGCTGATCAAGCGCGACCTGCCCCGTGTGGTGGTGCCCGGCTTCGAGCCTGATCCGAGCATCAAACCCGAGCCGATCCAGAAGGGTCGCGCCGCCCGCGGTGGGCAGAAGCCGGGCCAGTCGCGCGGTCAGGGCAAGAAACCCGGAGGTGGCAGTAGCGGAGCGCGTGCGGGTGGCCAGAACACGAACAGCGGTCGCTCCGGCCGTGGCGGGCAGCGCAACCGCAGCCGCGCCGCGGGTTAGAGGGTGATGATCAGGCGCAGGGCATCGAGACGGGGTGTCACCGATTCGATCGCCTGTTCCAGTGCCTGATACTGTCTCTGGAAGAAGGCGATCTCCTCATCGCGCACGTTGGGGTTGACCCGGTGTAGCGCCTTGAGCCTTGCCACCTCATCGCGCAGGCTGTGGCGCCGCTGCGCATGGGCCTGGCGCAGCAGCTCCGGCGCCTGTTGCCGTGCCAGCTGCTCGCCGCGTTTGAGTAGCTCGCGCAGCTCCTCGCGGTAGGCGCGTACGATCTTCGCCGCCGTCTGCGCCTCCACCGCCTCCCCGGCGGGGCGGATGCGGGCGAAGGCGGGCTCGCTAGCGCGTTCACGACCGTCGCTGTCGAGCACCAGCCGCAGCGGCACCGGCGGCAGCTCGCGTGCCTCGGCGGCGGCGCTCTCCAGCACGAAGAGACACTCCATGAACAGTCCCCCCGCCTCGACCCCCGGCAGCTTCGCCGTGCACACGCCGCTGTTGCCCAGCTCGCTCCCCTGCACCATCTCCATCGCCCCGCTCACCAGCGGGTGCTCCCAGGTGAGAAAGTGGATCTCCTCGTTGGCCAGCGCGGTGGCGCGGTCGAAGGTGACCGTGATCCCCTCTTCGTTCAGCCCCGGGAAGTGACTGCTCTGCATCTGCTCCGAGGGGTGCAGGATGAGACATTGCTCACTGTGCACCTCGGTGTCGATACCGTAGCAGTCGAATACCCGTTCCAGGTAGTCGGGCAGGGCGTTGTCAACATCGGCTGCCGCCACCGCATCGCGCAACGCCATGGCCTGGCGGGGGCGGCAGGAGTTGTACTCCAGCAGACGGTCGCGACCGCGATGCAGTGCCTCGTTCAGTGCCTGATGCAGCTGGCGGGTGGTAGCGATCAGCGCCGGCAGATCGGCCAGTCCCTCGTCCACCTGATGCAGCGCCTCGATCAGGGTCTCCCGCACCTGCACGAAGACGCTGTGACCCGCCGGGCAGGTCTGCTCGAAGGCGCCCAGCCCCTCGTGGTACCACTGCACCATCACCGCCTGTGCGCTCTGCTCCAGGTAGGGGACATGGATGCGAATGGTCTCGGACTGGCCGATGCGATCCAGCCGGCCTATGCGTTGTTCCAGCAGGTCGGGGTTGAGCGGCAGGTCGAACAGCACCAGCTGGTGGGCGAACTGGAAGTTGCGCCCCTCGCTGCCGATCTCCGAGCAGAGCAGCACGGGCGTGCCGTGCTCGGGGTCGGCAAAGAAGGCGGCGGCGCGGTCGCGCTCGATGAGGCTCATCCCTTCGTGGAACAGGGCGGCGTGGATGCCGGCCTGTACCCGCAGCGCCTCGCCCAGCGCCAGCACCGTCCCGGCACTGGCGCAGATCACCAGCACCTTCTCACGGCGCAATTCGCGTAGCCGTGCAATCAGCCACTCTACCCGCGGGTCGATGCGCGGCCAGGGGGTGGCGGCACCGTTCTGGCGGTAGAGCTGCTCCGGGCAGAGCAGTTGTTGGGGTTCGCTGACGCCGCTCTGCTGCAGCGCGCTGATTGCCGCAGCATACTCATCGGGCAGGGGCAGCGGGCAGGGGAGGAACTCGCGCCGGGGGAAGCCCTTCACCGCGGCGCGGGTGTTGCGAAACAGCACCCGTCCGGTGCCGTGGCGATCCAGCAGGTGTTCCACCAGCCCGAGCCGTGCCTGCTGTTGCGTCTCGGCGCCGGCGGCCGGGTCGTTCAGGGTATCGAGCAGGGGACGGTTGTCATCCTCTTCGAGGGTGGCCTGCAGCGTGGTCAGGGCGGCACCATCCAGGGGACCGCCATCGAGCAACGCCTCCACCGCATGGGCCACCGGTTCGTAGGCGGCCTCTTCGGCAAGGAAGCTGTCGAAGTCGGGGAAGCGATCGGCATCGAGCAGGCGCAGCCGCGCGAAGTGACTCTCCTTGCCCAGCTGCTCGGGGGTGGCGGTGAGCAGCAGCACCCCCCTGGTGACCGCCGCCAGCTGCTCGACGATACGGTATTCCCTGCTCGGCGCCTCGGGGGACCAGGCGAGGTGGTGCGCCTCGTCCACCACCAGCAGGTCCCATTCGCCAGCCAGCGCCTGACGCTGGCGCTCGGGGTGCTCGCGCAGGAAGCCGATGGCGGTGAGTACCAGCTGCTCGGCCTGAAAGGGATTCTCCTGGCCACTGCTCTCCTCGATCGCCCGGCAGCGCTCCTCATCGAACAGACTGAACAGCAGGTTGAAGCGGCGCAGCATCTCCACCAGCCACTGGTGCTGCAGGCTCTCGGGCACGACGATGAGCACCCGACGGGCGCGTTCGCTGAGTAGCTGCTGGTGCAGGATCAGCCCCGCCTCGATGGTCTTGCCCAGCCCCACCTCGTCGGCCAGCAGCACCCGCGGTGCATAGCGCCCGGCCACCTCGTGGGCGATGTAGAGCTGATGCGGGATGAGGCTGGTGCGCCCGCCGCCGAGGCCGCGCAGCGGCGAGCGGGCCAGGCGCGATGCCTGCTGCAGGGTCTCCAGGCGCAGGGCGAACCACTTGTCGGCATCGAACTGGCCGGTAAAGAGGCGCTCGGCGGGACGGTTGAGTTGCAGCTGGTTATCCAGCTGCCCCTCGGGCAGCTCGGCGGCGCTGCCGCCCTCCCGGAGGCCGAGGTAGCGCAGCAGTCCGTTCTCTTCGATCACCTCCTCCACCTTCAGCGACCACCCTTCATGGGCGCGCAGGGTGTCGCCTGCGGCAAAGACCACCCGGGTGAGCGGGGCGCTCTGCCTGGCGTAGGTGCGGGTCTCGCCGCTGGCGAGAAAGAGCACGGTGACACGGCGCTGCTCGACGCTCAGTACGGTGCCAAGTCCCAGTTGCAATTCGGCGTCGCTGATCCAGCGCTGGCCGGGAACAAACTCATCCACGGGCGATCCCTGTGACAAAAGTGCGGGGCGCAATGGTAGTAGATCCGGTGGGAAAAATCCCCCTGCGCGCAGCAGCGGCCCTGAGTGACTATGCTTAGGTTGTATCGGCAAACAACAGGATTTGACAGGCATGATGAGGTTTGCGCTGCTGGCGCTGGTTTGGCTGCTGGGCACCATGCCGGTGACGGCACAGGAGAGCGGGCGCCACGTACTCGAGCTGAGGCTGGAGGGGGCCATCGGCCCGGCCAGTGAGGACTATATCCAGCGGGCGCTGCAGCGGGCCGCCACTGCCCGGGTGGAGTTGGTGGTGATCCGTATCGATACCCCCGGCGGGCTGGATACGGCGATGCGCGGCATTATCAAGGCGATCAGCAATTCGCCGGTGCCGGTGGCGACCTATGTGGCACCGACCGGGGCGCGGGCCGCCAGCGCCGGCACCTATATCCTCTATGCCAGCCATGTGGCGGCGATGGCGCCGGGCACCAATCTGGGGGCGGCCACCCCGGTCTCCATCGGTGGCGGCGGCCTGCCCGGCGGGAGCGGGGAGGGGTCGCCGCCCCCGCCGGCGCAAGGGGGTGATGAGCAGCAAGAGCCGTCTCAAGAAGCGCCAAAGAGCGCGATGGAGAAGAAGGTGATTAACGATGCGGTGGCCTATATCCGCGGCCTGGCACAGCTGCACGGACGCAACGCCGAGTGGGCGGAGAGTGCGGTGCGCGAGGGGGCCAGCATCTCGGCCGAGGAGGCGTTGCAGCTTAATGTGATCGACCTGATGGCCGGTTCGCTGCCGGAGCTGCTGGAGCGGGTCGACGGCCGGGAGGTGGTGGTGCAGCAGCACCCGCGGACCCTGAAGACCGCAGGCCTTGCGGTGGAGACCCGGGCGCCGGACTGGCGCAGCCGCCTGCTCAGCGTACTCACCAACCCCAACGTCGCCTACATCCTGATGCTGATCGGCATCTACGGCCTGATCTTCGAATTTTCCAATCCCGGCGCCATCGTGCCCGGCACCATCGGCGCCATCTGTCTGTTGCTGGCGCTTTACTCGCTGCAATTGCTGCCCATCAACTACGCCGGGGTGGCGCTGATCCTGCTCGGGGTGGCGCTGATGATCGGCGAGGCCTACGAGCCGAGCTTCGGCATACTGGGGATCGGCGGGGTGGTGGCCTTTGTCATCGGCTCGATCATTCTCATCGACACCGAGGCGCCCGGCTTCGGCATCGACCTCTCCGTGATCATCACCTTCGCCATCGCCAGTGTGCTGATGTTCGTCTTTATCATCGGCCTGGCGTTCAAGTCGCGCCGCAGGGCAGTGGTCAGCGGTCTGGAGCAGATGGTCGGCGGCGAGGGGGTGGTGGTGGATGGTTCCGGGGGAAGGGGGACGATTTTGATCCACAGCGAACACTGGTCCGCCGAGAGCCCGCAGCCGCTGAAGAAGGGGCAGCGTGTGAAGGTTACCGGCATCGACGGACTGACCCTGCAGGTTGAGCCAGCAGAGACCACAACAGAGGAGCCATCATGAGCGCATATACTCTCTATACCATCATCGCCCTGGTCGTCGTTTTTCTCGCCTCGGCGATCCGTATCCTGCGCGAATACGAGCGTGGGGTGATCTTCCTGCTTGGTCGTTTCTGGAAGGTGAAGGGACCGGGTTTCATCATCGTCATCCCGCTGATCCAGCAGATGGTGCGGGTGGACCTGCGCACTATCGTCATGGACGTTCCGACCCAGGATGTGATCTCCCGCGACAACGTCTCGGTGGAGGTTAACGCGGTGGTCTACTTCCGTGTGATCGAACCGGACAAGGCGATCATCCAGGTGGAGAACTTCTACGACGCCACCAGCCAACTGGCGCAGACTACGCTGCGCTCGGTGCTGGGGCAGCACGAGCTGGATGAGATGCTCTCAGAACGTGATAAGCTCAATGCCGATATCCAGGCGATCCTCGATGAGCAGACCAACGCCTGGGGGATCAAGGTGAGCAACGTGGAGATCAAGCACGTGGACCTCAACGAGACCATGGTGCGCGCCATTGCCAAACAGGCGGAAGCCGAGCGGGTACGCCGCGCCAAGATCATCCACGCCGAGGGGGAGATGCAGGCCTCGGCAAAACTGCTGGAGGCGGCGCAGATGCTGACTCAGCAGTCCGAAGCGATGCAGCTGCGTTACCTGCAGACCCTCACCGAGATCGCCGGCGAGAAGACCAATACCATCGTCTTCCCGCTGCCGATGAACCTGATCGATTCGGTGATCGAGAAGATCAAGCAGCCGAAGGCGTAAGGAGGAGAGATGGCTATCAACTCCAGTGAATTGATCCGGGTGCGCGAGGTGATCGAAAGCGTGCTTGAGCAGCTGGATGTCGACGCCTACCTGTTCGAGGTGGAGCCCAGCGGAGAGCAGTGGGAGTTGAAGGTGGAGTGTGCCATCGAGCAGGGGTGGGGCAGTTTTACCGTGGCGCTGGCGCAGCCGCCGGCCGGGAGCGAAGAGGAGCAAGCGGTGCTGCTCGAGCAGTGCCGCACGGCGCTGGCTGCCTGCAAGCGTGAGCGGAGCAACTGAGCCGCGGTCTGTGACGGGGCGCGTCATGGGCAGTCTGCCGCTGGCGATATTGTTGCTCCTGCTGTTCAGCGGCCTGCTCTATCTGCAGCAACCGGCGATGATCTTCTTCCCCGCCCGTGCGCTTGTCGCCAACCCTGCCGACTGGGGGCTGGAGTACGAGGAGGTGGGGTTTGCCGCTGCAGACGGCAAGCGGTTGCACGGCTGGTACCTGCCCGCTGATGGCAGCCGCCACACCCTGCTCTTTTTTCACGGTAATGCCGGCAATATCTCGCACCGGGGCGAGTCGCTGCGCATCTTCCACCGCCTCGGGCTGAATGTGCTGATCTTTGATTACCGCGGTTATGGCCGCAGCGAGGGGCAAGCGGATGAGCAGGGGCTCTACCGGGACGCACAGGCGGCCTGGCGTTATCTTGCCGAGCAGCGGGGTGAGGATCCCGGGGAGATCGTCCTGTTCGGCCGCTCCCTTGGCGGCGCGGTGGCAGCCCGGCTGGCGGCGCAGGTGCAACCGGCCGGACTGTTGTTGGAATCGAGTTTCAGCTCGGCGCGGGATCTGGCGCAGTGGCACTTCCCGCTGCTTTCGCGGCTCACCCCGCTGCGTTACCGGTTCGATGCGGTCGCGTCGCTGGAGCAGGTTAGCTGCCCTGTGCTGGTGCTGCATAGCCCGCAGGACGAGATCATCCCCTACGTCCTCGGCGAGAAGCTTTTCCGCGCGGCAGCCGAGCCGAAACAGTTTCTGCCGTTGCAGGGGGATCACAACAGCGGCTTTGTGCTCAGTCAGCCGGGATATGAGCAGGGTATCCGCGCCTTTCTGGCCAAGCACGTCTATCCCGCTGAGGAGCAGGCGCGGGACAGGCAATCGCGGCAATACGTAGAGCAGAGGAAAGGGAGACCATGACAAACGACAAACCGGCCATTCATAACATGGCACTGTTTTGTGATTTCGAGAATATCGCCCTCGGTGTTCGTGACGCCCGCTATGCTGCCTTCGATATTCAGAAGGTGCTGGAGCGGTTGCTGCTCAAGGGTAACATTGTGGTGAAGAAGGCCTACTGTGACTGGGACCGTTACAAGGAGTTCAAGGCGACGATGCACGAGGCGGCCTTTGAGCTGATTGAGATCCCTCACGTGCGTCAATCGGGCAAGAATTCGGCGGATATCCGTATGGTGGTCGATGCGCTGGATCTCTGCTACACCAAGTCCCATGTGGACACCTTCGTCATCATCAGTGGCGACTCGGATTTCTCACCACTGGTGAGCAAGCTGCGCGAGAACAACAAGGTGGTGATCGGGGTGGGGGTAAAGAACTCCACCTCCGATCTGCTGATGGCCAACTGCGATGAGTTCATCTATTACGACGACCTGGTGCGCAAGGCGGAAAAACCGAAAAAGCCGCGTAAGGCGGCACAGAAGACGGCGAAAAAATCGTCAGCGGGCATCGAGGAGGAGAAGCGCCAGGAGGCGCTGGAACTGGTGATGGAAACCGTGTCGGATCTCTTTGCCGAACGCGGCGAGGAGGAGAAGGTCTGGGGTTCGATGGTCAAGCAGGCACTGAAGCGGCGCAAGCCCGGTTTCAGTGAAAGCTACCACGGTTTTCGTAACTTCAGTGAACTGCTGGAAGCGGCAGAGAAAAACAACTTGCTCAAACTGGAGCGGGATGAAAAGTCGGGCGGTTATGTGATCGTCTCACTGAGTCGGGAGGAGTAGCGAGGCAGAGATCTCTGCCGGGCCAGGCCAGTTTGCAGGACGAGAAAGAGTGTATCGCTGTGGTGAATGCTCAGTCCGGCGTGCTGTAGCGGACATCGACCACGACATACCCCACCTGGCCATTGGGCGTTTCAACAGAAACCTCATCGTCGATCAGTCTCTTCAGCAGCGCGCGGGCCATCGGTGAGTCCATACTGATCCAGCCTTTTGCCGGATCGAATTCGTCGGGACCGACGATGCGGTAGAGGGTCTCTTTGCCGTTATCGTCCTCCAGCGTCACCCAGGCGCCGAAGAAGATTTGTTGCGGATTGGTCGGGATACCACGCACCACGGTGAGATCCGGTAACCGCTTTTGCAGGTAGCGAATGCGTCGGTCGATGCCGGCCTGCTCCTTCTTGCGGTAGATGTATTCGGCGTTCTCCGAACGGTCCCCCTCGGCGGCAGCAGCGGAGAGAGCCCTGGTGACCTCCTTGCGTCGCTGCCACAGCCCGTTGAGCTCGCGCTGTAGTGTCTCGTAGCCGTCTGCGGTGATGTAGGGAGATTTTTTCGGTTGCGGTGGTCGCCAGCGTCCCATCGGATTAGTGCTCCTGAAGGTGAGGGTGCGATTATAACAAGTTGCGGTTACGGATGATCCTGCTGTGGTGGTTGCAGACGAACAACGAACGGAAGGAGTGGTGATGCACTGGGTAGAGGAACAGGATGGAGAGGATGTGGCGATCCCCGCTGAGGTGGTGGATCTCTCGTTTGCGATCGAATGCAAGGCGTTGCCGGTGGATCATGCCTGGGCCCTGTTCGAGGCGCTGGCGCCGCTGCTTCCCTGGCTGGAGCAGGAGCCGTTGGCGGGGATTCATCCACTGCATGTTGCCGAAAGCGCACACGGCTGGCAGCGACCCGAGGCCCCCGATGCATTGCTGCACCTGTCGCGCCGCACCAAACTGGTGTTGCGCCTGCCGCAGGAGCGGGTGGCGCAGGCCGCTGTGCTGACGGGACAGACGATCGATATCGCGGGACACGGAATGATCGTCGGCGAGTCGACACAACTGCCGCTGAGTCGCAGCACTTCCCTGTTCGCACGCAGGGTGGTGATCGAGGAAAATGAGGAAGAAGAGCATTTTCTGCGGCGTCAGATCGACGTGATGCATGCAATGGGCGTGCGACCGAAAAAGGTATTGCCGGGTTTATCCCATCCCTTGCGTACCCCGCTTGGCCAGATCTGTGTCCGACTGTTGAGCCTGGAGGGGCTGACCGTTGAGGAGTCCTTTGTATTACAGATGCACGGCCTGGGGCCGGCTCGTCATCTTGGTTGCGGCATCTTCATTGCGCACAAACCGTTGAGCAAGGTGCAGATCTGATGAATGGTCTGTTCAGAGGTTCCTTTACTCTTGGTTCAGTATGCGTGACGGTTCCAGATCTTCGACAGCCATTCTTTGGTATATCGCAAACAGATGAGGTGTGGATTCGTATATTCTGATATTCGCGGTTTAAAGTAGATGGAATAAGGGTAGGACAAATGGCTCGAGGTAGGCCGCGCAAAAAGAAGGGAGCGGGTGGCGTTGTGCAAAATTAAATCCCTCCGTTCCCTTTTCCCGTTTTTCCCCTATCACTCCGGCATAACGATAATGCTCTTGACGCTTCTCTCGGTTACCGACTCAACGGTAAAGCGGTAACCTGACAGAGAAACTGATTCTTCCGGCCTGGGAAGATGGCGTAGCTGTTTCATCAGCAGCCCGCCAATGGTGTGAGCGTGTGGATAGGAGATCGGTATCCCCAGCTCCTCAAAAAGATCTGAGAGCAGTACGCGACCATCGATACGGTAGCGTCCATCACCCAGCCGCTCTATCTTCGCTCTATGCTTCGGCAGGTGGGCCTCGAAGGTGTAGCCGATACTGACCACCTCCCCAAGCACCTGCTCGAGCAGCCCCTCCAGAGTCACCATACCGATCGCCGAGCCGAACTCATCAACCACGATAGCCATGTGATCATCGCGCTGCTGCAATTCGGCCAATAGCTCGTCCAATGGCTGATTTTCAGCCACATAGAGCACCGGTCGCCACAAATCTGCCAATGGCCGCTCACTGAGTCCAGGATCCATCAGGTCCCATATATTGAGTGCCACCACGCCGATGATCTGTCCCGGCTCATCCTCATAGACCGGCAAACGGAAATAACCATGCTTGCGCGCAATATTGATCGCCTCGCTACAGCTCTGATGATGACTGAGCATGGTCACCTCTGCAATGGGTGTCATGACCTCACCCACAGTGCTTTCGGCAAACTTGATGGCGCGTAACAGGCGGTCGCGATCAAACACATCGACATTGGATGCCTGCTCAGCACTCTCAACCATCATCCTTACCTGATCACGGGTCATAAAGGGACTATGGTGTGATGGCTTTACACCAACCAGGCGCACGATAAGACGCGCCAGATGTGAAAAGATCCACACCACCGGATAGAATAACAGTGAGA
>JAPHTQ010000047.1 GCA_026196275.1 Gammaproteobacteria bacterium | reverse complement strand
TGGCAGATCATGATTCACGGTGAGTCCTACAAGCCTCTCGTTGCCGAGGCCGCCAAGAAGTCTGCTGACAAGGTCTACAACCGTATCTGCGTGACCCACCTGCTGATGGACGATTCCAAAGAGAACCGTGTTGCCGGTGCTGTTGGCTTCAACGTTCGTACCGGTGACTACCACGTATTCAAGTCCAAGACCGTTGTCGTGGGTGCCGGTGGTGCTTCCAACATCTTCAAACCGCGTTCCGTGGGTGAAGGTGCCGGTCGTGTATGGTACGCACCGTGGTCTTCCGGCTCCGCTTACGGTCTGATGATCGGTGCTGGTGCCAAGATGACCCAGATGGAAAACCGTATCGTACTGGCCCGCTTCAAGGACGGTTACGGCCCGGTTGGTGCTTACTTCCTGCACCTCAAGACCTACACCCAGAACTGCGATGGTGAAGAGTACGAATCCAAGTGGTTCCCGGCTCTGCAGGAGATGGTAGGTAAAGAGTACCTGGACATGGAGGCTTCTCACGTTTCACACCGTCCGATTCCTACCTGCCTGCGTAACCACGCCTTCATCAACGAGGTCGCTTCCGGTAAGGGCCCGATCCACATGGTTACCATGGAAGCGTTCCAGGATCCGCACCTGGAAGAGATTGGCTGGCACAACTTCCTGGGTATGACCGTTGGTCAGGCCGTCCTCTGGGCCGCTACCGACGTTAACCCGAAGTATGAGAACCCTGAGCTGACCACCTCCGAGCCCTATGTCATGGGTTCCCACGCCACCGGTTGTGGTGCCTGGTGCTCCGGTCCCGAGGACATCTCTCCGGATGAGTACTTCTGGGGTTACAACCGTATGACCACCGTTGAGGGTCTGTTCGGTGCCGGTGACGCCGTTGGCGGTACTCCGCACGCCTTCTCCTCCGGTTCCTTCACCGAGGGTCGTCTGGCTGCCAAGGCCGCCTGTAAGTACATCGACGACGGCAAGGCCGAGGGTATCCGTGTCTCCCAGGAGCAGATCGAGCGCCGCAAGGCCGAGATCTACAAGCCGATGGAGCACTACAAGGTTTACCGTAACGAAATCGTTGCCGGTAGCGTTAACCCCAACTACATCAACCCGCGTCAGGGTCTTGACCGTCTGCAGAAGCTGATGGACGAGTACGCTGGTGGTGTAACGGTTAACTACATGACCAACGAGAAGCTGCTGCACATCGGTCTGAAGAAGATGAAAGTCCTAGAAGAGGATCTGGAGAAGGTTGCAGCCGAGAACATCCACGAACTGTTGCGTGCGTGGGAGTTGAAGCACCGTCACCTCGCTTCAGAGGCTGTTATGCAGCACACTCTGTTCCGTAAGGAGACCCGTTGGCCTGGTTACTACTACCGTGGCGACGCCATGAAAGTGGACGATGCGAACTGGCACGTGCTGACCGTTTCCCGTCGTGACCCCAAGACTGGCGAGTACACTATGGAAAAAGCTCCTCTGTATCACCTGGTCGGTGATATCGAAGACAAGGCTCTGGCTGAGGTCAAGGCTAAAGGGGCGTAACCAGCAACAAATACCAAACAGGAGTCCTATCGTGGGACCCTGTTTGGCTTTAAAGAGGCCAATAGTATTATTGGCCTTTTTTATTTGTATGTGACTACGTTTCTTGCATAATAGGCGACGTATTTAATACATGAACTCCGATAAAGAGCATTCAATGAATATTATTGACCACACCGATGAAGAGTTGAAAGCGATTGCTTTCCCCTATTTTGATGACTTGATCAAGTATTCTAACAAGGGACAATACGGCAAATTTATTCGCAACTTTTCCTATGACCTGTTGTTGGGCTTGAACGAAGTGGAATTGGGTAATCAGTTTGCCAAGAGTGAATTGGCACGTAACCTGGATCCAAATTACGACTTTCTCGGCTTTATCCGCCGTGGCCAACATGTGACCAGCCTGTTTAGAGTACGCAGTACGGCTAAAGAGGGTGAATGGCTTGGGCGAATGGTCATCGGTTATGAAAAAGACGAAGTGAAGATCTTCGCCGCATCAATTTTCTAAGTCGTTAGTTATGAGTGAATTAATCCAGCACAACAAGTTTGTCGAACTGAACTATAAGGTTGTTGATGAGAAAACCGGCCAGGTTCTATCGACTGTCGAGTTTCCCCTGAGTTATGTGCATGGTGCCGACCAGGTACTGGCCAAGCAGGTTACCGATGAGCTTGAGGGGCATGAACAGGGCGATGTCATCGAAGTGCCTATCGATGGTAATGCAATTTACGGCCCCCGTGATGAGAACCTGGTCTTTACCGACAACATCGAAAACGTGCCTGAAGATTACCGTGAAATAGGCATGAAGATTTTGATGGAAAACGAGAAGGGTGAAACAAAAGAGTTCATTGTTACCCGTATGGATGACAAAACCCTGACTGTCGATGGAAATAATCCACTTTGCGGCAGGGATCTGATTTTCAAACTAGAGATTCTGACGGTGCGGGATGCAACGCCGGAAGAGATCGAAGCGGGTACCAGAGTCATTAATGGCCCGGATATCGATCATGACCCGGACAAAATTGTACCGCTCAATTAACGACCGGGTTCTATCAATACGGAGAACCGGCCGGGCCGTCAGACATCAGGATGCCGACATAGGGCGCATAGGTTAATACGGCACCCTGTGTCGGGCCCAAATCCCGGAAGGCGTGCAACACTTCTACCTGAAGCGCTTCATTGTTCGGATCTGAACCGAGTTTCTCCAGTGCAGTCATAAAGGGTGCGATATCTTCACTGTTCAGATACGTTCTGAGCATCTGAACGGACTCTTCAATCCTGGAAGGATCAAGGGCTTTCCCAACCTTTGCAGCAGGTTCCTGTTCGTCATCATCGAACAGCGGCGGTTCATCGAAAACATTGTCCCCAAGTGCCGCGGGCGGGCTTGTGTGTTTGAGCCCGGCAAAAGCCTGGTACTCATTCTGCGCTTTATTCTTCAACGCACTGACAAAGGCATTGAATGCCTCAGCATTAGGCTTGCCCAGAGAGAGCGAGAGTAAGGCTTCACCGTTAACGCGGCTGGTGAAGTCCAGCGATGAGCGGGTGATAACAGGCTCCGAGTTAAGGACGGTCAGCATCACGGTCAGGCTCTCCTCATCCTTGAATGGTGCCTTGATACGTACCTTGACGTGATCGTCAATAATTTCGAATTCCTGAGTCCCTTTGAACAGATGCTTTTGTGTGAGTTTCATCGTATCGCTTTACGGTTTGTCATTCATTGCTGAAGACCTTTTCAATCAGGCTGGAAACATGTTCATGCAT
This sequence comes from Gammaproteobacteria bacterium, assembly GCA_026196275.1. Classification (GTDB taxonomy): domain Bacteria; phylum Pseudomonadota; class Gammaproteobacteria; order Thiohalomonadales; family Thiohalomonadaceae; genus JAPHTQ01. The sequence goes on along the minus strand of JAPHTQ010000047.1, from coordinate 24,863 downwards.
ATAGGAATTTTCGTCGTTATGCAGGAGCTGCTCGTCTTCTCTAAAGGTGATGTATGGGCGGACTGGAGTACCTTCAACCTCAATTTTCGCCGTATCGTCGAGAGTGCTGGCAACACTGAACGCGACCTCCAGAGTGAGATCGTGCAGATTGTTGCCGGTGACGCCGCCCGCGGCGAGTTTGAAGCGGATCTGCTCAATCAATTCACGCATCAGGGCTTTCTGGTATTCGTCAAATTTATCGGAATCAATCTTCAGTTGCATTTGCGCTATCCCTCAATTTTTCAAAATTACAATGTCATATAAGTTTTCGGAGCCAGTTGATCAAACGGCCGGCCCGTGCCCCGGATTCGGGGGTGTTAATAAAAGACAGGCTGCTGCGCTCACGGCGCTCGGACATCCAGTCCTGCTTATAACTATCGTTTCCCGTCAGGAAGTCAATTTCAGAAACCTTGTCGCTGTCGATAACGTGTTCCATAAGGTAGCAGGTTAAAATCGAACCGGGGCTGTAGTGTTTCCAGTCCTCGTCATAGGCCAGCTTGAATATACTTGCCCTGCCATGCACCACAAACCAGAATTGTGCAGCCGTGGCTTTTCCACCGATATAGAGGATGGCAAGTCTCAACCAGCCTTGTTCTGCCAGGCGGTAAGCCAAGCCCTCAATAAAGTCACCATAGAGCTCATTGGCCTTCCAGCTCTTGTTATAGACAGCATTGTAGTCGTCCACAGCCTGCTGCACGTTAGTATCGGTAAAAAGGCGAATCGTGTAGCCCTGTTCACGATCGAGTTTTCGTGCTTTTCGTGCAATGGTATTGCGTACCCTGGCCGGGCGCGCCTGCATATACTCAGTAAACGCCTGCCCCCAAGTGTGATGAATCCAGTTGTAGAAGCGGAATTTTCGGTGGCAGCCAACCCCAAGGGACTCCATGGCTAGCTGCAGGTAATGCAGGTTCCTGTCATCTTCAGCAACCGGATCCAGGCGCAGCAATGAAAATTTCCGCTTTACCAGGCCTTGCGCCAGACACTCAGTAATCTCCTGAGGCCTTCGCTCATCAAGCAATAGCGTATAGAGCGAGGAGTAGAGGTTAGTCAGTGCATACCAGTGATCCCTGCTACGCATCTCAAGTGGCAGTATCGCCAAAACGTTGCCGTCCTCAACCACACATGCCAGAAGGATGTTCTGGCAATTATCAGGGCTATTCCTGATCAGGTTCTCAAACCAGTGACGGGAAAAAAATATACTGTCTTTTGATGCCCGGGCAAAGAGGGAGTCGGCACTGTTCGGCAACTGGTTCCACTCGTGGTAACAGACAAACTCCATGACAGGTGTTCAGCTGCCTTTAGTTTATAGACTCACTGCCGCCCTCAGGCGCCGCTGACATATCGATCATCTCTGATATTTCCAGTGTGCCGCTGATTTCCAGGAAGGGGCAGGATTGTGCCGCTGTAACCGCCTCCTGCATCGAACCGAACTTCATAATTCCCAGTCCGGACATCGATGACATTGTTCCCTGGGAGGCCGTGCCGTCAGGTTGCACTGTATGCGTGTCCTTGAACGGTATTGCCGGATTGACGACGGCATCGCCAAGGGATATCAGCCATTGCTGAAATTTTTCCAGATGCTTTTGCGCTACAGCGGGGTCCGAAGGGTACTCGCCTCCCAGGTAAACAAAGATATATTGCGGCATTCGATAAAGTCCTCAGCATGAGCTCGGTAAACAGCCCTGATTCTAATGTAATTAGGCTGCAAAATCAGGAGGTAGTGTGGGGGTTGTTCTTCACCCCCCCTCCCACTGGGCGCCCGACAATACCCCTTCTGGAAAATAATTCGGCAAATCCGCCATAACAGGAATTAATGTAAGCATATGTAATATAATGGCGGTGAGCGCGCGGTCCACACATAGATGCGCATGCCCGGATAGAAAACGCCATTAACGCTCCCGGTATGCAGCCCGATTGATAAACAATTGCTTATTGTGTCATAAAAAGTTTAAGCGGCATACGAAGTTGCTGGTTACCCGGCAGTTTCTGTTATACTTTCAAATGCATAAACAATTATTTCCATCGTGATGGTTTTCAACTGCGAACCCTTGCAGTGGCGATCACGACTTCGAAGCAAAAGGTGACTTATGAGCGGACAACCTAAGAAGAGACCCCAAGTGCCTGATGGCAAATCACGTTTTCTGGTAACCCGTCAGAAAGAGGCAAATGAAAAAGGCTATGTGGGCTACGACACTATCTGGGAGTCATTTCAGAAAGAGGTCCCATACACCACTCCGAAGCGTCCCTGAATTTCATGGTCGTGCCGCCTTATGGGGGCGTACCGTCCCCATAAGGTCATTTCAGTCCCTCTCTCATTAACTTAAGATCTCTACCGAAGGCAGCTTTGCCGGAGTAGACTCTTTTCAGTAACAGTCACTACTTTCTCCAAGCCGCCCCGCCCCACCATCACCCCGAGCCGTAATGAGCCGCTGGCGCGCCGTGTGCTTTGCGTTAAGATCCCCCAATGCAGACATTCAATTTTGATCCGATCGGCATCGTCCACTCCCCCTACAGGGAGAAGTTCGGTATCCCGCGCCAACCGGGACTGGTCGATGTGGCGTCGACCCTGGAGCTGCTGTCGCCGTATAACCGCCCCGAGGCGGTGAAGGGGCTTGAGGAGTTCTCCCATATCTGGATTAGCTTTGTGTTTCATGCGCTGGAGCAGGTAAAGTGGCGTCCGACGGTACGCCCGCCAAGGCTTGGCGGAAATAGCCGGGTCGGTGTCTTCGCCTCACGCTCGACCCACCGGCCTAACCCGTTGGGGCTCTCGGTGGTGGCGCTGGAGGGGATAGAGATCGGCCAACATGGTGTCTGCCTGCGGCTCGGCGCGGCCGATCTGCTCGACGGCACGCCGGTGCTGGATATCAAGCCCTATATTCCCTATGTCGACAGTATCCACGATGCCCGCGGTGGCTTCGCGCCGGAGGCACCGCCGCGCCTCGAGGTTCACTTTCTCCCGGAGGTGGCGCAGGCGTGTCGGAGGCTGGAGGGGCACTACCCCGGACTGGAGAGGTTGATCCGGGAGGTGTTGGCGCAGGATCCCAGGCCCGCCTATCAGGCAGGGAGGAATGAGCTACGGGAGTACGGTGTTGCCCTCTATGACTTAAATGTGCGTTTTCGTATCGTGCAGGGGGGTGTCGAGGTCACTGGGGTCGAGCCAGCGCCTCGCTGAGCGCCCTGGTCCAGCTGTAGCGCCACCGTCTGACCAGCTGAGGATGTCGTGATTCTGATAAAACAGGCAAAAAAACGGCCCTGCAAAAGGGCCGCTTGTGAACAATGAGCCGTTACCGGCCTATAGCATCCGCTTGAGGATATCGCTCTCGCCGCCCTTGTCCTTCAGGCGGTGTTTGATGGCGCCGGCCATGTGCAGCACGATGATCAGCAGTATCACCCAGCCGCCATATTCATGTACCTCATGGACAAACTCTCCCAGCGCCTCACTCTCGCCGACAACCACGGGCATCTCGAACAGGCCGAAAAACGAGATGGGGTGGCCGCCGGCGTTGGACATCAGATAGCCGCTGACGGGCATAATGATCATCAGCAGGTAGAGCAGTCCCTGCAGCGCCTTGACCATGATACGCTCCTTCGGCGCGAATGCCGCCGGCAGCTTTGGTGCGGGAGAGACGCGCAGCCAGATCAGGCGCAGTACGATGAGCAGCAGAGCCACCACGCCGAAGGCTTTATGCAGGTCGTAGAACTGGAAGGCGTACTGTTTCTCTTCAGCGGTATCCTTGGGCAGACCGGCCATGTAGATGCCGACGAAGATCAGGGTCAGGATAATGGCAGCCATCAGCCAGTGCAGCGTCTTGGCCATGCTGCCGTATTCGGTGGCGCTGTTCTTGATCATTGTTCTCGCTCTCCGGTTTGTGGGCAGTGTCAGTCACGGGGGATGGTAGCACCCGGCCAATAAGCTTGACCAGAATATAGCAAGTTTCTCGCTATCACTATTGTTGATGAGAACACTGTTACAAAAAAACCGCCGCCACCCTTCGGGGTGGCGGCGGTTGCTGGGGGAGTATTACTCAGCGGTCCAGTCCGGGATCAGGCGGCGTATTTCTCCTTTGCCTCCTTGGCGGCCCTGGCTTCCTCGGGACTGTAGGCGGCACCGGACCAGAGCATCTCGTAGGCGATCTCCTCATTGCCGTTCTCACACAGTGCCAACACATCCTTGAACAGCGGCTGGAAGGTTTCGGACTTGTGCGACTCCTCGTGCTCCTCGAAAGACCTCCAGAAGGTGATGATCAGCGCCTCCTTGCCCTTCATCGGGCTTTCGACCGCCTGGCCCACGGTGGAGCCCTCGTTGGAGATCGCTCCGCTGTTGAGTGAGACGAAACCACCGACAAAGCCGGTCTCGGAGTGGTAGGTTTTGACATTCTCACAGAGCAAGGCGACGCGCTCCTGCAAGTCGTCGACGCTGTATTCCGGCTTGAGGATCACCCGGTTGACGGTGACAACGCCGTCATGCGGAAAACCGTTAATCAGACTAGCCATTTTGCACCTCCTGAATGTTAGTGCGGTAAAACTGTTTCAGGTCTAATTTATGACCTGGTTAATTACTAATATAGTTACCTGATTAAATTTATCAAGTATTGTATAGAAAAAATTTGCTCTAATGCAATTTAAACTTAATAAATAAAATTAGGAAAACTTCCTAACCATCTGCTATCTTTGAGAAAAGCTGAATAATCTTCTGGCGCCTGTTGTCACTAGGGGGAACGAGTATGATGCTATCGTATGGTGTTGCGCCACAGGGAGAGTGGTGGAGTGGGGAGTCTGAGACGATCCGGAGGGAACGGATGCAGCACCCGGAGCGGCATCATGAAAGATGATCCTGTGCATGGCCTGCGCTTAAAGTCTAGGGCCGTGCCTCTGGAGGAGCTCATTGCCAACGGCGGGCTGGAGAGGGCCATTCGGGAGGGGCAGCTCACTCTCCACTACCAACCAAAGGTAGAGATGCGCAGCGGCCGGACGGTGGGGCTGGAGGCGCTGTTGCGCTGGCGCCATCACCTACACGGCATGATTTCGCCGGAGCACTTTATCCCTGTCGCTGAACGCCATGGCAGGATACACACGATTACCCGTTGGGTGCTGGAGGCGGTGATCCGCCAATGTGCGAGCTGGCGCACTGAGGGGGTGCTGGTGCCCGTCGCGGTAAATCTTTCGGGGCTCGATTTGGCGGAGCGGGAGCTCCCCGATTATATTGAAGCACTGCTTAAGCGCTGGGATGTCCCGTCACTCTTCATTGAACTGGAGATCACAGAAACGGCGGCGATCGGCGATCACCAGATCTGCGACGAGGTCTTGTCGCAGCTATCCCGCTTAGGTATCACCGTGGCGATTGATGACTTCGGCACCGGATACTCTTCGCTGCAACGACTCAAGCAGCTGCCTTTCACTACCATCAAGATCGACAAGTCCTTTATCTCTGATACAGCCCGAGGCAGCCAGGAGATGGTGTTCGTCGATACGATTACCCAACTTGGTCATCGCCTGGGAATGAAGGTGGTGGCAGAGGGAGTGGAGTGTGGTGAAAGCTGGGCGCTTCTGGCGGCAGCCGGGTGCGACATGGGGCAGGGTTATCATATCAGCCGTCCCCTCCCTGGTGAGATGATGAGCCGCTGGTTGAGAAACAATGTACCGCTCTCTTGCTGTGCCACAAGCGGATAGGGTCTCCGGCTAACTGCGCCCTCCCTGAGCTCCCGGGGAGGGAGCTCAGGAATAAAGGATGGTGACTGTTTCGGGGTGACTATATTTCTAGCGCAGCAGCAGAAACAGTGCCCCGCCGCGACGTTGTATGTTGAGCAGCAGCGTATCGCTGCCACTGATCGCGGCCTTCAGGCTGTTGAGGTCGGTTACTGACTGACGGTTGGCCTGGGCGATCAGATCCCCCTTGCGCAGGCCCGCCTGCATCGCCGGACTGCCCGGTGCCACATCGGCCACCGCCACCCCCTCGACTCGCCCCTTTACCGTCTCTTCGGCGACATTCGCCAGCACCGCTCCGGCCAGGCGCGGGTGCAGTTGCTCGCCTTCGATGGAGACCAGCTCCGGCTCCTCCACCACGGCGCGCAGAGTGCGCGGTTTGCCATCGCGCAGGATCTGCATCTGTACCTTTTCGCCGATACGCAGCAGGCCGATGCGATTGCGCACATCCGCAGCATCCTTAACCGGGCGCTCGTTGATGCGGACGATCACATCTCCCGCCCTCAGTCCCGCCTTGTCGGCCGGTGAGCCGCTGCTTACCTGGGTAACCACGGCACCCTGGCCAGTCTCTTCAATGCCAAAGGCGGTCGCCAGCTCCGGGGTCAGATCCTGGGCTTGGGCACCGAGGGTGCCGCGCTGCACCGCGCCATGCTCGATCAACTGCGCCATGATCTCGCGTGCCATATTGATAGGAATGGCAAACCCGATCCCCACATTGCCGCCGCTCTTGGAGAGAATCGCGGTGTTGACCCCCACCAGCTCACCGCGCAGATTGACCAGTGCGCCACCGGAGTTACCGGGATTGATCGAGGCGTCGGTCTGGATGAAGTCTTCATAGCCCTCGATGCCGAGCCCCGAGCGGCCCAACGCCGAGACGATCCCCGAGGTCACGGTCTGGCCCAGCCCGAAGGGGTTACCGATGGCGACCACAAAGTCGCCCACCCGCAGGCTGTCTGAATTGCTCATCGGTAGCGCGATGAGGTGATCCTTCTCCACCTTCACCACTGCGATATCGGTCTCGGGATCGGAGCCGACCACCGTGGCCTGCAGGGTGCGTCCGTCGGCGGTGTTGACCGAGATCTCATCGGCACCATCGATCACGTGATGATTGGTGAGGATATAGCCGTTATCGGCATCGACCACCACTCCTGAGCCCAGGCTCTGCTGGGTGCGCTCGCGCGGCTGGTCCGGGATGTTAAAAAAACGGCGGAAGAACGGGTCGGAGAGCAGTGGACTCTGGCGCACTGTCACCTTGGTGCGGGTAAATATGTTCACCACCCCCGGTACAGTCTTCTCCAGCATGGGTGCCAGAGTCGGGAGTTGTTCGCCCTGGCTGTCGGCGGCGGGCAGGGCGGCGTGCAACGGCAGGGCAACCAGCAGTAGTAGTGCGGCAAAGTATCGCATTGCAGGAATTATCCTTTTTCGGTTTTGTATGGCTTGGGCTGACATCTACGTCTTAAAGACCGTTATGGCACGGTGGAAGTTCAAAAGAAAAGCCCCGCATCGGCGGGGCTGTGGGGATGGGCGGGAGCAGGCTACCCCTTCACCTCGATCTTCCGCGGTTGCACCTTGGCGTGTTTGGGAATGGTTACTGTCAGCACACCATTGTCGGCTTTGGCGCTGATCTTGTCGGTATCAGCGGTGTCCGGCAGGGTGAAGCGACGGAAGAAGCTGCCGTAGGAGCGTTCGATGCGCTTGTAGCCCTCGTGCTGGTCCTTCTTCTCGCTCTCGCGCTCACCGCGGATAGTCAGCATACCGTTCTCGGCGTGCACCTCGATATCCTTACCCTGTACGCCGGGCAGATCGGCGGTGATGGTGAAGCACTCCTGATCCTCCTTGATATCCACTGCCGGCACCCAGTCGCTGGCGGTGGAGGCGTTCTCTTCGCCCATCATGCGATCCATCTCCTTGCGCATCTGTTCCAGCATGCCCCATGGTTCATAGCGTACCAAACTCATATCACATACCTCCTGAATCAGTTGAGTTGGGCAGATTCACTGCCTGATACCCCTCATATAGGAGTGTTGTCTGTGAAGTTCAAGTCCCTTTTTAAAACGCGGAAATAACGCAAACGGCATCGGTTAGTGAGCGTTCACATTTGGGCCTGATCGCGTAAATACTGGTATATTAGGAACACAATATGTAGTGTTTGGCCGTTGACAAAAAAACGTCTTCCCTATGTTACTGAAATTACTGAGATATGGTAATTAATTATATTAAAAACAGTGCCTTATGGTTGATGCCTGTTTTCATCTTTTTGGTTGACAGAACTGAATCCAGTGCCTAATCTTATGGCCTCAACACAACATGTAGTGTTATAAGAGCCGAAGAGCCCCACGCCGCGGGAAGCGGCACCATCACAGAACATATAACGAGGGAGAAACACCGTGAGCAAGAGCAACAGCGTCCATCTTAAAGCTGTTTCCACCGCCGTGGCCGAGATCCCCTTCCAGCCCGCCTCGCTGGATATCTGGGACAAAAAATATCGCCTCACGACCAAGAACGGTGAGATCATCGACAACACCATCGACGAGACCTACGAGCGCGTTGCCCGCGCCCTGGCAGAGGTGGAAGAGGGCGACGAGAAGCGCCAGGAGTGGCAGGAGAAGTTCCTCTGGGCGCTGCGCCACGGGGCGATCCCCGCCGGCCGCATCACCTCCAACGCCGGCGCCTGGGCCTACAAGCCGGCCACCTCCACCATCAACTGCACCGTCTCCGGCACCATTCGCGACTCGATGGACGACATTCTGGGCAAGGTGCACGAGGCGGGGCTGACCCTCAAAGCCGGTTGCGGAATTGGTTATGAGTTCAGTACCTTACGTCCGCGTGGCGCCTTCGTCGCCGGCGCCGGCGCCTACACCTCCGGCCCGCTCTCCTTCATGGATATCTTCGACAAGATGTGTTTCACCGTCTCCTCCGCCGGCGGCCGCCGCGGTGCGCAGATGGCCACCTTCGATGTCGGCCACCCGGACGTGATGGACTTCATCCGCGCCAAGCGCGAGGACGGGCGCCTGCGCCAGTTCAACCTCTCCCTGCTGGTTACCCGCGAGTTCATGGAGTCGGTGATCGCCAACGACGAGTGGCAACTGGCCTTCCCGGTCAACCCCAAAGAGGTGGAACTCGACGGCCTCGACCTCGATGACGAAAACCAGATCATCTGGCGCGAGTGGCCGCTGAAGGAGGACTACATCACCAACGGCGAGGGACTGGTCGCCTGCCGTATCTACAAGACCGTCAAGGCGCGTCGTCTGTGGGACATGATCATGACCTCCACCTACGACTACGCCGAACCCGGCTTCATCCTCATCGACCAATATAATGAGATGAACAACAACTGGTTCTGCGAGAACATCCGCGCGACCAACCCCTGCGTCACCGCCGATACCCGCCTGCACACCCAATACGGGATGATCCCGATTGGCGAATTGTACGAAAGCGGCGCGCCGCTGGAGGTGACGGTCGACTGCCGGACACTGGAAGGCAATAAATGCGGCGCCACGACACGCCCGGCGAAGCCGGCCTTCATGACCGCCCGTTCTGCCGATGTCTACCGCGTGGTCACCCGCGAGGGCTACGAGATCAAGGCCACCGAATGGCACGATTTCTACACCCGGCGCGGCAAAATCAAGCTCAAGGAACTGAAGGAAGGCGACGAGATCCTGATCCAGTCCGGCAAGGGGCAATTCGGTGATCAGGGCACCCTTCAACTCGGTACATTGATCGGCCTTATCGCCGGCGATGGACACTTCACAGAAACCAAAAAGAAGGAGCCGATCGCCTACGTCAACTTCTGGGGTGAGGACCGGAAGTTGGCCTGCGGCATCGCCCAGTACGTCAACACCCTGATCGCCGGCACCAGTCAGGCAAAGGGCCGTGATTACCATGTCCAGCCGGTCGCCGTCGAAGACCGCAACCACGCCTTCATAGGCTCGGTGCTGCTGGCCCGCTACCTTCAGCACTACGGCTTTACCAAGGAGAGCAAGTTCCAGGTTCCCGAGGTGGTCTGGCGCGGCAGCGAGGAGTGCGTTGTTGGCTATCTGCGCGGTCTGTTCCAGGCCGATGGCACCGTCAACGTTTCGGGCAAGTCCCTGACCTGCTCGGTCCGTCTGGCTTCCAGCCAGACGAGCCTGCTCAAGGATGTGCAAACGCTGCTTGCCAATTTCGGCGTCTTCTCGCGCATTCACAAACGCCGTGCGGCGCGCGAGCGCCTGCTGCCGGATGGTATGGGCGGCCACAAGCTCTACCATTGCAAGGCCGACTACGAACTGATCATCGACGGCGAATCCCGCGATCGCTTCATGGCCGAGATCGGCTTCTTGTCGGATGCCAAGAATGGGAAGTACCACGAGTGGGTGAAAGACAAGGCCCTGCGCAAGACACAACGCTTCACCGCACGCATCGACAAGATCGTCTACGAAGGCCGTCATCCCGTCTACGACACCACACAGCCGGATCAAAACTCCGTCGTTTTCAACGGCATGGTGACCGGGCAGTGCGGTGAACAGGGCCTGCCCGAGTACGGCGCCTGCCTGCTCGGCTCGGTCAACCTCACCAAGTTCGTGCTCGACCCGTTCACCGACAAGGCGCGCTTCGACTGGGAGACCTTCCGTAACACCGTCGGTATCTTCACCCGCATGCTCGATAACGTGGTGGAGATCAACGGCCTGCCGCTGGAGCAGCAGCGCGAAGAGATCATGAACAAGCGCCGCCACGGCATGGGCTACCTCGGCCTCGGCTCCACCCTCACCATGTTGCGCATGCACTACGGCGACAAGGAGTCGCTGGAGTTCACCGAGCGGGTTACCCGCGAGCTGGCCCTTGAGGGGTGGCGCACCGGCCTGGCCCTGGCTGAAGAGAAGGGCCCGGCACCGATTATGGCGCAGGAGTACGAGGTCACCGGCGAGATGCTGCGCCACCGCCCCGAGATGAAGCGCGACGGCTACAAGGTCGGCGACAAGGTGCCGGGCAAGGTGCTGCACGCCAAATACAGCCGCTACATGCAGCGTATCGCCGAGGTCGACCCGCAGCTGGTGAACGCGCTGGCCGAAACCGGCTGCCGCTTCACTCACCACAGCTCCATCGCCCCCACCGGCACCATCAGCCTGTCACTGGCCAACAACGCCAGTAACGGCATCGAGCCGAGCTTCGCCCATCACTATGCGCGCAACATCATCCGCGAGGGTCGCAAGTCGAAGGAAAAGGTCGACGTCTTCTCCTTCGAGCTGCTCGCCTACAAAGAGCTGGTGAACAAAAAGGCGATGCCCTACTCCGACAAGGCCGACGAGCAACTGCCCGAGTACTTCATCACCGCCGAAGAGGTCACCCCCAAGCAGCACGTCGACATCCAGGCCGCGGCGCAGAAGTGGATCGACTCGTCCATCTCCAAGACCGCCAACGTCCCCACGGACTACCCCTACGAGGAGTTCAAGGACATCTACCTCTACGCCTACGAGAACGACCTCAAGGGCTGCACCACCTTCCGCTTCAATCCCGAGGCGTTCCAGGGCGTGCTGGTCAAGGAGAGCGATCTGGAGAACACCACCTACCGCTTCACCCTGGAGAACGGCGAAGTGGTCGAGGTCAAGGGCAACGAAGAGATCGAATACGACGGCGAAATGCACACCGCCGCGAATCTGTACGATGCCCTCAAGGAAGGGTACTACGGCAAATTCTAGGCGGAGACTCCCCGAACTCCTTTTCCCTCAGGGAGAGGGCCAGGGAGAAGGGATCAAAACAGGACAAAACATTATTCACCACAGAGACACAGAGAACACGGAGCAGAATGAAATGAAAAAGCAGATGAAACCGGCACAGCTTTTTCCCTCCGCGCCTCTGCGCCTCTACGGTAAGGAGTCATAACATGGCAATTAAAATCGCAGAAAAGATTGTTGATTACGGCGTGGTCCGCGAGGACGAGGAGAAACAGCAGGCCCCGGCAGCGGCCCCCGTCGCCGAGGTCAAGAAAGAGGACAACATCGTCCACCTGACCGAGACGCTTGAGCGTCCCGAGATGTTGCTCGGCTCCACCTACAAGATCAAAACCCCGCTGACCGAGCATGCGCTCTACGTCACCATTAACGATATCATCCTCAACGCCGGCACCGAACATGAGCTGCGCCGCCCGTTTGAGGTGTTCATCAACTCCAAGAACATGGACCACTTCCAGTGGATCGTCGCCCTGACCCGCATCATCTCAGCGGTGTTCCGCAAAGGCGGTGACGTCACCTTCCTGGTCGAAGAGTTGCGCTCCGTGTTCGACCCCCGCGGCGGCTACTTCAAAAAGGGCGGCAAATACATGCCCTCCCTGGTGGCCGAGATCGGCGACGCCATCGAATGCCACCTGCGCATGATCGGCATGATCCGCGACGACGGGCTGGACGAACACCAGAAAGCCCTCATCGAGGCCAAGCGCAAGGAGTACGAAGGCAGCGTCAAGAGCGCCGAGGCGCGGGAGCCGAGCGAATTCCCCGACAGCGCCCAGCTCTGCGGCAAGTGCAACACCAAGGCGGTGATATTGATGGATGGGTGTATGACCTGTTTGAATTGTGGGGATTCCAAGTGCGGATAGGATAAAAGCACTCAACGCAGAGGACGCGGAGGTCGCAGAGGAGTAATGAAACCGGGCTTCGCAGAGATGTGGGTTTCAGTTTTTTTTACGATAGTGAACGACAACACACGTCAAATGGGGCAAATAACCTGGTTTGCTTCCCGATAAGCCCATGTGAGTATTCAGCCCCAGCAGATATGATGCTGGGGAGTTTGGCCAGCTCCGCGGATCGATTCTGTGAGATCGTGCGCACCCGGACGCCCGAGTAGCTGCGCAGTAAGAAGAACCTTCCCGGCGAAACCGTCTCTATCGGGGTTGCCCATACTGGGGTCCAGTCAGGAGGGTAATGAACTGATTGCCGATGCCGTGCTCTATCGGGCGAGGCACGAGGGAGGCGACCGGGTGGTTGTTTGAATGACAAGGTGGTGCTGCAATATTAATAACTCTAACATTGTGCTGTCGTCATGATTCAGGAGCGGTGCAGATGACTTTTGATGTTCCGGCAAAGGACCTCAAGGCAGCCAAGTCGGCGCATGAGCTGTTTATGGTCAATCTCGGCGCCCTGCTGCTGCTCGGGCCGATGTCGATCTTCATGGGGGTGGGCAGAGTGGGAATAGTGATACCCATGCTGGTTTCGGTTCTCTTTCTGCTCTACACCTTCAACCGCAGCCGCCGGCTCGCCGATGAGGGGCCCTGGTTCGTCGCCGCACACTGGCGGCTTGCTCTGCACAACTATCGCTGGCTCTTTATCGGCTTCGCCCTGACCATCGTCTTCCTGCTGATAAGTTGGGCCCTGGAGTCCTCCATCGATCCGCACAGTCCGAACCACTTCGTCGCCGTGGCTCTGACACGTATCGGCGTGATGCCGACTTTGATCATGATCTTCGCCAGTTTCGTTATCGGTAACGGCGGCCTCAACCAAGTGTTACGGCACGAGGTTCCGGACAAACTGATCGAGGCCTTCCCCCCGCCCGCTTCGGTGACAGTCAAAGGGGTCAAAGTAACTTGATTTGCGCCAGTGAGTGGGGATAGATTTTGGATTTGCCACAGTAAAGGGTTGCGGCAGTGCTCATTTGCCAAATTCGGTGGTACAGGGTCTCCCCAGAAATTCGGGGACACTTCAGTCTTTTCTCTACTATTTCTGCCTGGGATAAGTCATGGATAAGTTTATGCAGGCAGCCATTGCCGAAGCGAAGAAGGGTGCAGTAGAAGGCGGTATTCCCATCGGCTCGGTGCTAGTGATCGACGGTAAGATCGTCGGTCGCGGTCACAATCGGCGTGTGCAACAGGGCAGCGCGGTGTTGCACGCAGAGATGGACTGTCTTGAGAATGCAGGTCGTCTGAAGGCGGCCGACTATCGTCGTGCAGTTCTCTACTCGACACTCTCGCCGTGCGATATGTGCAGTGGTGCGGTGTTGTTGTATGGGATCCCCAGGATTGTGGTCGGTGAGAACCGTACCTTCCATGGGCCGGAGGAGTATGTGCGATCTCGCGGTGTTGTGGTAGAGGTGGTCGATAATTCCGAGTGCAGGCAGTTGATGGAGACCTTTATCTCTGACAATCCAGCTCTATGGGATGAGGATATCGGTGACGAAACAAGTGGGATCATATGAGGCTTTTGTGGGTGTTAGTGCGGGAGAAGGTCTGAATGGTTGCTGGGTCAGCCAGAGTCGGTTCGGGAAGATACGGCAAATATCCCTCATCTGACTGATGCTCAAGATACGGAAGCCGAACTTACATATCCAAACGGAACCGTACTCTTTCATGATCTTGGCCGCTCAGACAAGTATCTCCTTTTGACAGCCGTTCTCCTCAATGGTGTTATAATGCCATGCGCATTTAATTACCATGCGGTTGATGGAGGGCGGTTGCTGTGCGTCAGTGACGTTTCCCTTTTTTCTTTAATCTGATTTCCTGGAATGAGAATGAGTACTTTGCCGACGTGTCCTGAGTGTGGCTCTGAATATACCTATCAAGACGGTGCCATGTATGTCTGTCCCGAGTGCGGCCACGAGTGGGCGCAGGCTGGAGAGGCGCAAGCGGAGCCGGAGGGGCTGGTGGTGAAGGACGCCAACGGTAATCTGCTGGAGGATGGGGATACCGTTACTGTGATCAAGGACCTCAAGGTGAAAGGTTCCTCTTCGGTGGTCAAGGTCGGGACTAAGGTGAAAAACATTCGCCTGGTGGAGGGGGATCACAATATCGACTGCAAGGTCGACGGCGTGGGTGCCATGAAGCTGAAGTCCGAGTTTGTGAAAAAGGCCTGATTACAGGCCTTTTGTCCGAGACCGGACTACGGGGACACCCGCCCGTCAATGGCTAAAGTCAAACAAGGGCCGGTTAAACAGGGAGCCGCCCGGAAAGGGCGGCGAGTTGCGATAAGAGCTGCACTCTCTCAGTTTCCGAGAGGATCGGCCCGAGGGGTGTCGTTCACTTTCCCGTATCGCGCCCCTGTTCGCGGGCAGTGGCCAACTCTTTGAATGTGATGGGCCGTGCGTCGTTGCCCCAGGCGCTGCGCTGGTAGTTAATCAGCTTGAGCAGATCACTTTCGTTGATGTTTCCGGTATAGCCAAGGGGCGGCATCCTGCCGGAGTAGACCCTGTTGTTGACTAGCAGGCCGCCGTGATAGCCGAAGATAATCCGTTGTAAATACTCCTGAATCTCTTTCGGCTCCTTTGCGAGGACCCGCGGGTTGCCGGCCAGCGGCGGGAAAAGACCGGGGACACCTTTGCCATCCGGTTGGTGGCAGACCGCACAATGTTCAAGGTAGAGTGCCTCGCCCTTTTGTGTCACTTCGGCCGACGCGGCATTTAGCATCAACAAGGAGAGGGCGGCTGCAGAAATCATAACTTTTGACTGGTGAATCATGGGATACTCCTTTTTCACTGGCTGGCTGCTATCGATGGGACCACCTCCGGAACAGCCTCCCATATACCTGGGGTTGGAGTGGAAGCGAAAACAACAACATCGGCGGTATAACGAAGCCGTGGTGATGGTTCGCCCTCATCGCGATGAGTGACTCATTATGCCCTAAATCATAGCAGCCCGTGAGTGGGGTTGCAGCCCCGGCGGGCATTGATAATTGTCAATCATTATCTCAATGCGGCCATTGTTCCAGCTGTCTGCCAGCGGAAAAAAGGGGGCTTGTGTCGCGGTCTTTCCCAGGATGAAGGATGGATGACTGCGATGTTGGGGCGGCCATTTGGTGTGTCGTGTATGGGACGGAGTAGTGCAGAGTGGAGTCCACACTGGAGGCGCTGGTATCATCGCCTCTGCCAGATTGATGAGCCGGTGAATAACCCAAGAAATTGGCCGCATCCTGGCAACCAGAATAATTTTCAAGCGGCCGTCCCGGGAAACAACGGGCCGCCGCGCAGATAGCGACTGAGAGGTGTAAGTGTAATGAATAAAATAGGAACGTTGGTATTGGCGACACTGCTGGTCTTGTCCGCTCCCACTCTGGCAGAGAAACCATCCGCTTCGGCAGTCGGATCGAACTTGCCTGAGAATGTCCGTGGGCTGCTCAAGCAGGAGATGGTGGCGGTCCTGGGTGCTTCAAAGAATATTCTTGAGGCACTGGTTCAGGGTCAGGACGACATCGTTGCCAGTAACGCCAAGGCGATCCATGACAGCTTTATCCTGAAACAGGCGATGACCGACGCCGACAGGCAGGCCTTGATGAGCGTGGTGTCTGATGCCTTTGTTGAAAAGGATCGTGGTTTTCATGGGCTGGCCGGCAGCCTGTCACAGGCGGCGAAGGATGGGGACCGTGAGCAGCAGTTCATGCTGTTTCAGCAAATGACGGAGGCCTGCATGGAGTGCCATGCCGCCCATGCAACGGACCGGTTTCCGCAGATGCAGAAGTAACAACCGACCCAGATGGAGTGGGGGCAACTCAAGCCAGGGAGAATCGGTTTCATTTCTCTTATGAGGCCCTGAAGCCCCTCCTCCTGACGTGACTCTATTAGCTGCGACAGCACCCACCCGCCGGAAGAAATCAAGCTGGCGATCTTCCAGCCGGGTTTCGGCTGCAGCGCCTCGCGGACAGTGAAAAAGTGGAGTTTTCCCTTATGAATATGTTTGTTCTGGTGTTGGGTTACCTGGCAATACCCTTTGTTTTTATCGTGCAGCCGCTGAGAATGGCGTGGTGTGTCTATCGGCTCTTTCGGCATCCGCAGAGAATTTATGTGAATGTCGTCGTTGTGCTCATCTCCCTTTTCGTGAAGACCCTGTCGCTGGCCATGGCGTTTTATTATTACTCTTACCATGTCTCAAGGGGGTACGCCCTGACAGATCTTCTGGTGCTCAACTACATGATCTTTCCCTTTATCATCTACCTGATGTCGGAGTTGATTGCCAGGCAGATGTATCGGGCTTCGAATGAGAGACTATGATGCGGGTTTTTGAATATTACCCGATCGTGGCTCCTCGACTCATCGCTGGCAGAGCAGAAGTAATGGAGTAGCTGAGCCGTTTAGCTTTTTAAGCAGTTGCCGTACGATAGGTACTGCCGTGGGGAGCTGAAGCTTCATTTTTTGGGGCCCGGGCGGGCTTGAACGCCTGAGGCGGTGAGGGGGTGCGGCGCCGCAAAATCGGCGTTATGCTGAACCTCTGTAAACAGAAGTGAGAAAGAATATGAGCAGCCTTCGCGACAAACTTGCCAAATGGAGTCTCAGGGGCCGTCTGGCCGGCACAGTCCTGTTATTGCTTCTGTTGCTGATGCTGATCACCACCTTTGTCGTCAGCAACGAGCCAGAGTCCTTTGAGGTGAAAGTTGAGATGCGTGGCGATGAGCCTATCAGTGGCAGCGCCAGCGTCAATACCGCGATCACCATTGGTGAGACGCTGCTGGAGAAGAGTGGCGGCTATATCTCCAATGACGTGCTGCCGCCTTTTGTCTTCCTCGACGATATGCCCAACTGGGAGTTCGGCGCCTTGACTGCCCTGCGCGATTTTTCCGCCGCGCTTCGCAACCACTACGCCCGTTCGCAATCCCAGTCGGCAGAGGATGCGGACCTCGCCCGGGCCGAACCGCAGTTCAACTTTCAGAATGACTCCTGGATTTTGCCGGCCACCGAAAAGGAATATCGCAGCGGACTGGCCTACCTGCGCGGTTACCGTACTCGCTTGCTGGATGATAATGATTCCAATGCCCAGTTCTACAGCCGAGCCGATAACCTCGGCGCCTGGCTGCGGGTGGTAGAGAAGCGGCTGGGCAGCCTCTCGCAACGCCTCTCCACCAGTGTTGGTCAGGAGCGGCTCGATACCAGCCTGGCCAATGACCCGGCGGCACGGCAAAGTACACCGGCGCCGAGTCGGCTCTACAACAAAACCCCGTGGCTGGAGGTAGATGATATCTTCTACGAGTCGCGCGGCCAGGTCTGGGCACTGTTGCACCTGTTCCGTGCTACCGAGCACGATTTCCAGTCGGTACTGGAGAAGAAGAACGCCATGGCGTCGTTGCGGCAGATCATCCGTGAACTGGAGGAGGCGCAGCGCCCGGTCTCCAGCCCGATGGTGCTCAACGGCAGTGGCTTCGGTTGGGTGGCCAACTACTCCCTCACCATGGCCAACTACATATCACGTGCCAACGCAGCGGTTATCGATCTGCGCGCACTGCTGGAGCGTGGTTAGTATCAGGGGTTATGATCATCAATATCCGATGGGTAGCCGGGCGACAGAGAGGTTCAACAGCGTCAGCCATCTGATTGGGGCGATTCTGGCCCTTGTCGGCGTTGTGGTATTGATTGTGGCGGCGGCTGAGCGCGGCGAAGCGTTACGGTTGGTTGCCTTTAGCATCTATGGCACAACACTGTTCCTGCTTTACCTGGTCTCCACGATCTATCATGGTCTGGAGGGGCGCGCCAAGGCGGTGTTTCGCGTGCTCGATCACCAGGCCATCTATCTGCTTATTGCCGGCACCTATACTCCCTTTACCCTGTTAACCCTGAACGGCACCCTGGGCTGGTGGCTGTTCGGCGCGATCTGGGGGATGGCGGCGTTCGGTCTGGTGCTCGATGCCGTGGTGAGGGACGGCCGGAGGATCCTGCCGGTGATCATCTATCTGCTGATGGGTTGGATGGTCGTACTGGCGCTGGATCCGCTGCTTGCGGCTCTGCCACCGGAGGGGTTTCGCTGGCTGCTGGCCGGAGGCCTTTTCTACACTATGGGGGTAAGCTTTTTTATTCTGGATCACTGGTATCCGTGGGCTCATGCCATCTGGCATCTGTTTGTGTTGGCCGGCAGTGTCAGCCACTACTTTTCGATATTATTGCACGTGTGAACATGTCGCTGTGCGATGACGGTTAGGGGTGGGGCGGTCGGCTATAAGGATTATTCCCTGATGGAGAATGAAAACGGAGTGGGGCTGAGAAGAGGATTCTATGAGCGCTGAAATACAGGAGATGCGTGATCACTTCTCCCGTTATCCACCCTTCGATAATTTGAGCGAGGAGTTGCTGGATGCGTTGGCCACCTCAATCGAGGTGACCTATGTTCGTGCCGGCTTACCGATCCTCGAATTCAATGCACCGATCCACACGCTCTATTACATACGCAGCGGCGCGGTAGAGATTTACCGCCATAGCGGAGAGCTATACAACCGTCTGGGCGAGGGGGATATCTTCGGTCAATTTGGTCTGTTGCGTAATCACCGTGTGCGTTTCCCCGCCACCGCGATCGAGGATACACTGCTCTATCTGATCCCGGAGGAGATGTTTGATCGTCTCTGCGACAAGGACGAAAACTTTGCAGATTTTGTCGAGCTGGCAGAGCCACGACTCAAGGCGACGGTGGAACAGGGCCTGCGCGACAACGATATGATGGCTACCCGGGTGCGCAAACTGCTCAGCCGCCTGCCGGTGATGATCGATGAGGAGGCCACGGTACAGGAGGCCGCCCGGCGGATGACCGAGGAGCAGGTATCCTCGGTGCTGTTGCTGCAGCCGGTAGAGACCGAGGAGTCATTTACAGACAATGAAGGAAATTCCTGGTTTCTGAGCGGGATCCTCACCGATGAGGATCTGCGTGCACGGGTACTGGCTGAGGGCCTCTCGGCACAGACACCACTGAGGGCGATCCGCCACGGCAAGCTGGAGACGATCCAATCGGATGAGTCGGTGTACGAGGCGATGCTGGTGATGCTGCGCAACAATATCCACCATCTGCCGGCGCTGCATCGTCGCCGTCCGGTGGGGGTGGTGCATCTGTCGGATATCGTGCGCTATGAGACCCAGAGCAGCCTCTATCTGGTCAGTAATATCTTCAGTCAGAGCAGTGTCAAGGGGCTGGCGCGGCTGATGCCGGATGTCCGTGCGGCGTTTGTACGCCTGGTGGACGAGGGGGCCACTTCGCAGATGATCGGCGGCGCCATGTCGACCATCGGCCGCAGTCTGATACGGCGCCTGGCGGAGCTGGCTGAGGAGGAGTTGGGACCGGCACCGATCCCCTATTGCCTGATGATTAACGGCTCGATGGCGAGGAATGAGCAGACCCTGGTCACCGACCAGGACAACGCCCTGGTGCTTGATGACCGTTTTGACCCGGGACAGCATGATGGCTGGTTTGCCGCGCTGGCCACATTCGTAAGCGATGGGCTGGACGCTTGTGGTTACCCCTACTGCAGTGGCGGTATCATGGCGACCAATGAGAAGTGGCGGCAGCCGCTGACGGTTTGGCAACGTTACTTTGATGAGTGGATCGAGGCGCCCGATCAGCAGCGGCTGCTGCACAGCTCGATCTTCTTTGATCTGGATGCGGTCTACGGTGAGGAGCGCTTTGTCGAGACGCTGCAGCAGCGGGTGGCGCAAAGGGCCAGCCGCAGTCCGCGTTTTCTCGCCGCGCTGGCACGCAACGCCCTTGGGCGCACCCCGCCGCTCGGTTTCTTTCGTACTTTTGTCATGGAAAAGGACGGCAGACAGAACAACTCCATTAACCTCAAACGCCGCGGCACGGCACCCCTGGTGGATGTGATACGCGTGCACGCCCTGGCGGTGGGCTCACAGGCTCAGAACTCCTTTGACAGGCTCGATGATATTGAGCGGGCTGCCCTACTGCCGGCCGGGCAGGTGGAGCGACTGCGTCATGCGCTGGAGTTTATCGCCATGGTGCGTATCCGCCACCAGGCCTGGGATGTCAAACATGACCACCCGCCCGATAATAATATCGAACCGGAAAATGTCACCGATAGCGAGCGGCACAATCTCAAGGATGCCTTTCAGGTACTGAGTAACGCACAGAAATTTCTGCGTTTTCGCTACCCCACTCCGGTGCGTTGAGCCGCGATGCAGAAACAGGCTAACGCCCAGGCCAACAGTTGGCCCGACTACTTCGCTCAGCGGGCCCGGCAGTGCCGTGATCCGCAGTTGCAACAATTCTATGCGGTCGGTCTGCCTGCGCCGGAGACGCCGCTTCGCGACGTGCCCTTCATGGCGCTGGATTTCGAAACCACGGGGATGAACGCTCATCGCCACGCCATTGTCTCTATCGGCATGGTGCCGTTCTCCCTGGCCTCCATTCGCCCGGCGGCAGGTCACTATTGGGTGGTGCGGCCGGCGGGTGCGATGAGTGGTCGATCGGTCGGGATCCACCATATTACCCACGCCGAGGTGGCAACGGCCCCCGATCTGGACGAGGTGCTCGGTGAGGTGTTGGCGGCACTGGCCGGGAAAATTGCCGTGGTGCACTATCGGCACATCGAGCGCCCCTTTCTCGATGCCGAGGTGATGGCGCGGCGGGGCGAGCCGTGCCAGTTTCCACTGGTGGATACCATGGCGATCGAGGCGTACTGGACGCGTCAGGGTCTGTTGGCGCGCCTGAAGCGTCTCTTCGGACTTAACCACTCACCGATCCGCTTGGCCGAAAGCCGTGAACGTTATGGCTTGCCACACTACACCTCGCATCATGCCAAGGTGGATGCCCTGGCCACGGCGGAGCTGTTTCTCGCGCAGGTGGCGCGTTACTACTCGCCAGACACGCCGATAAGCGAGCTCTGGCTCTGAGAGGCCGAGGCCTGTCCGGAGAGGTTCAGCCTTACGGTCGCGGCTCGCTCATCAGCCCCTTGACGATCGCATAACAGCCTACCAGCAGTACCAGGGTGAAGGGCAGGCCGGTGGAGACGGCCATCGCCTGTAGTGCCCCCAGACCGCCGCCGACCAGCAGGGCGATGGCGATGGCCCCTTCGATCACCCCCCAAAAGATTCGCTGCGGCTTGGGCGCATCGATCTTTCCTCCGGCGGTGATGGTGTCGATCACCAGCGAGCCGGAGTCGGAGGAGGTGATGAAGAAGACGATAACCAGCACGATCCCGATAAAGGAGGTAATGCCGGTCAGCGGCAGCTGGCCGAGTACCTCGAACAGCTGTACGGCTAATTCGGCATTTTTTGCTCCCTCGAAACCGCTTTGCACTTGTGAGATGGCAGTGGTACCGAAGGCGGTCATCCAGAAGACCGAAACGGTAGAGGGTACCAGCAATACGGCGATCAGAAACTCGCGTACCGAGCGGCCACGGCTGACGCGGGCGATGAACATTCCCACAAACGGTGACCAGCTGATCCACCAGGCCCAGTAGAAGGCGGTCCACCCCTGACTGAAGTTGGCATCCTCGCGACCGAACGGATTGGAGAGGAAGGGCAGTTCCACCAGGTAGCTACCGATGTTCTGCACAAAGCCGCTGGCGATGAGCAGGGTGGGGCCGACGAAGACCACGAACATCAGCAGCAAAAAAGCCAGCATCATGTTGATCTCGGAGAGACGTTTTACCCCCTTGTCGACACCGGCGACGATCGAGACAACGGCCACGGCGGTGATGCCGATAATCAGCAGTACCAGGGTGGTGTTGCCGGCGGGGATGTCAAACAGGTAATTGAGGCCGGCAGCGGCCTGCTGAGCCCCAACCCCCAGCGAGGTGGCCAGACCAAAGAGAGTCGCGAACACCGCCAGGATATCGATGATGTGTCCCGGCCAGCCCCAGATCCGCTCGCCCAGCAGCGGGTAGAAGATGGAGCGCACGGTCAGGGGTAGCCCCTTGTTGTAGGAGAAGATCGCCAGCGACAGTGCCACGATAGCGTAGATGGCCCAGGGGTGCAGTCCCCAGTGGAAGATGGTGGCGGCCATGCCGAGACGCATTGAGGCCTGCTCATCGCCCACTGCAGCGCCGAGCGGGGCCCAGTCGGTTCGTAACCCTCCCTCACCCAGACTGGTGCCGCCGAGCGCTGTGCTGTAGTGGGTCAGCGGCTCGGCGACGCCGTAGAACATCAGGCCGACCCCCATGCCGGCGGCAAACAGCATGGCGAACCAGGAGATATAGCTGAAGTCGGGATCGGCCTCGGCGCCGCCGATACGCACCCGGCCCAGGGGTGAAAGGATCAACGCCAGACAGAGGAGGACAAAGATATTGCCCGCCAGCAGGAAGAACCAGGAGAGGTTGTTGGTGATCGCCTGGCGCAGGCTGTCGAACAGTGGTCCCGTTTGCTCCGGTAATGCCAGGGTAATGATGACAAAGGTGAGCACCACCAGCGATGAGAAGCTGAACACCGCGCCATGGATATCGATATTGATCCCGAGGGCCTGTGTGCTGTAGTTGTCCTGACCGACCTGATAGTCGGTGTCGATGAGGTTGGCAGCGCCCTCTGGAGCCGGTATGCCCGGGGCGGAGGTCTCTTCGCCATTTCCTGGTTGGTTTTCCACCGTTCTCTCTCCGGTTTTTTGCTTGTCAGGGGCGAACCAGGAAAACGGACACACTGCTGTGTGCCGCCACCTTGCTGCCGTTGGCCGGCATGATCGCGTCGATATGGTGGGGGAGGTGGGTACCCATCACGACCAGATCAGCCTCCTGCTCCTTGATGGCCTGTAGCAGGATCTCATCCAGATCGGCGACCGGATCGTGACTGACATACACTGCGGTCTCGGGAGGGTGGCCATTATCAGGCGCGTGTTCAGCGGCAAAGGCCTTGAGCTTTGTCTCATACTCCTGCGGGTTGTGGGCTACCGAGCTTGGCTGGGAGATGGTCACACCAACGTAACAGAGGGCGGCGTGGTAGTGGCGAGCCATATCGGCGGCGACAGCCAGAGCCTTGTCCAATGCCTTCAGGTGCGCCAGATCTACCGGCACCATGATTTTCTTAAACATGCTCTAGACTCCTTTCTCTTATCCTTAGCGGATCTCTACCGATTAGAACCTCATTCTGAACTTGATGATATCAGCCATTAGCGTAACTTCAAGCGGACACTCAAGCCGTAAAATATTGCGCATAACGCATTTTTTCGGCTGTTAGAATATCCACTGAAGGCGGAAAATTTGCGTTACTTGCGGACATATTGGCGCGTCCACCCTACCACGAGGTTATACTGGGAACGATGTTGAACGCTACCCACCCTGAACGGTGGGGTTCCCGCGCAAAGGAGTACGGATGAAACTGTTGATACGCAATCTGGCACGCAAGACTACAGAAGATGAGGTCAGGGCGATGTTTGAGGCCTATGGCCGGGTGCAGTCCTGTACCTTGGTGATGGATGCAAAAAGCGGCCTCTCCAAGGGTTTTGGTTTTGTTGAGATGCCCCGGCCGGGTGAGGCCAAGGCGGCGATGAAAAACCTTAACGGCAAGGATGTCTCTGGCCAGCGGATTCGCGTGAAGAGGGCCGAGGAGAACCCGGGTGGCTCCGCCGGAGGTAACGGTGGTGGCTGAGCGGCATAATCCAGACCCCATGCACGGCGTTACCCTGGAGAGAGTGGTGACCGCACTGGTCGAGCGTTATGGTTGGGAGGAGCTGGGGCGCCGCATCCGCATCAAGTGCTTCATCAGCGATCCCAGCATCAGCTCCAGCCTGAAGTTTCTGCGCCGCACGCCGTGGGCCAGGAAGAAGGTGGAGCAGCTTTATCTTAGCGACAGGTAGTCGGGCACGTTTTTTCTTATGGCCTTGCCGGCCTTTGGGCGAACACGGGCTATTTCCACGAAGACCAGGGGGAGGGCGTAATGGAAGGCATTAGTGACATCCGTATCAGCGGTATCGATGAGTCACGCCCACCGCGGATCCGCAAGGAGCCGTATATCAATCTCTTTTTCAGGCTCAGCCACAAGGCTCCGGCGAAGTGGTGTGACCGATTCAACACCCTCGCATCCGGACGGAAGTTGCCCTCCAGGATAGAGATCGGTGAAGGCCTGTTTATTGAAACCTGGGTACGCAAGCCGGAGGAGATCGAGCCGCATCTGGAGGTGCTCAAGGCGATGGTGAGGCAGTGCACCGAGGAGTATCTCGCCCGTATTCAAAGCGAGAACGAAGCGGCCGCCGCGCGAAGTGCCGATCCGGAGAGTGAGGGTGAACAGGGACGACTGAATCGGATCCTCTCCGGTCTGAATTTCGAGGACTAGTGGGCCATGCGGAAAATAGTGTAATTCTCAGCCGTTCCACAAAGCCCATACTCGGCGTTGCACTCGCTTGAATTAGGCCCGCTAGTCCTGCGCTCGTGCGCCTTGCCTATGGGCTTTGTGGAACGGCCCGGAGGGAGCCCCGCCAAGAAGCCAATGCCGCGTTGCACTCCTTGTAAAGGGCTCGCCATTCCCTGCGGAGTGCGCCT
>JAPHTQ010000015.1 GCA_026196275.1 Gammaproteobacteria bacterium | reverse complement strand
GCTGGTAATGTGGATGGCCGCGGGCTTTTCGATGCTCGAGGCCGGCCTGGTGCGTGCCAAAAACACCGCCGAAATTCTCACCAAAAACGTCGCCCTGTACGCTATCGCCAGCATCATGTACATGCTGGTCGGTTACAACATTATGTACGGTGAGGGCATCAGCTCGGTGATCCCGAGCCTGAGTTTCCTGCTGGGGGCGGACAATAGCGTGGAGGAGGTGCTGGCCAGCGGCGGCGAGACCTACTACTCGAACATGTCCGACTTCTTCTTCCAGGTGGTGTTTGTCGCCACCGCCATGTCCATCGTCTCCGGTGCCGTGGCCGAGCGGATGAAGCTGTGGGCATTCCTCGCCTTTGCCGTGGTGATGACCGGTTTCATCTACCCGGTGCAGGGTTTCTGGAAGTGGGGCGGCGGTTTCCTCGACGGCCTCGGTTTCCTCGACTTCGCCGGTTCCGGCGTGGTGCATATGACAGGTGCCGCCGCAGCGCTGGCCGGTGTCCTGCTACTCGGTGCACGCAAGGGTAAGTACGGCAAGAACGGTGAGATCAACGCTATCCCCGGCGCCAACATGCCGCTGGCCACCCTGGGCATGTTTATCCTCTGGCTGGGCTGGTTCGGTTTCAATGGTGGCTCTGAGCTGAAGCTCTCCGATGTGGGTGAGGCCAACGCGGTGGCGATGGTCTTCGTCAACACCAACATGGCCGCGGCCGGTGGTGTGGTTGCCGCGCTGCTCACCTCGCGCCTGCTCTTCGGCAAGGCCGATCTGACCATGGCCCTTAACGGTGCGCTGGCCGGTCTGGTGGCCATCACCGCTGAACCGCTCACCCCCGGTGCGGGCGCGGCAAGCCTGATCGGTGCTGTCGGTGGTGTGCTGGTGGTCTTCTCCATCGTCACCCTGGACAAGCTGAAGATCGACGACCCGGTCGGTGCCATCTCGGTGCACGGTGTGGTCGGGATCTGGGGTCTGCTGGCAGTGGTCTTCACCAATGCCGACGCCACCCTGAGCGCACAGCTGATCGGTATCGTCACCATCTTCGCCTGGGTCTTCGCCGCAAGCCTTGTGGTGTGGATGATCATCAAGGCGGTAATGGGACTGCGGGTCAGTGAGGAAGAGGAGTACGAAGGGGTGGATATCTCCGAGTGCGGCCTGGAGGCCTATCCGGAGTTCACCGGCTCAAAGGGTTCCGGCAGGTAAGCAAGTCAACGTACGACTCCCGTGCGTTATCCATTGGGCACCCTTCGGGGTGCCTTTTTTGTTTCAAGTTTCAAGTTCCAAGTTCCAAGTTCAAGGCGGCTGTCCGTGCCGTGGGAGCGTGATAGAGGTATCAGCAGTACTGAAATAGAAGGGGCTCTTGCAACTTTAAACTCACAATTCCTTGTGCGAACCGTCGCAAAACGGCAGGTTTTTGCTGTGTTTGCAGCCGCACAGACCTGCCTTGCGTTTCTCTTCGATGGTAAGCTTCAGCGGCGCAAAGCCCGTTCCCTTGTGGCTGCCGTCACAGAAGGGCTGGTTGGCACTCTTACCACAGGTGCAGAACCAGTAGTCTCCGGCCTCAAGTTCGACGATGAAGGGTTTTTTCTGCGCGATGGTCGGTTCTGACATGATTAAACTTCCCGTATGATGAGCAGTAGTTAACGGTAATTTCACAGGGAAATTACGCCATGGTATCAGGATTGATTTGGTGACAGCACGTCTGACAATCAAGCAACTGCGAACCCTGCATGTCGGGCCGCTGGATCTGCAGCTGGCGGCGGGGGAGTGCGTGGTGATCGCGGGGCCCAGCGGCGCGGGCAAGACCCTGCTGCTGCGGGCGATCGCCGATCTCGATGCACATGATGGCGAGCTGTTGCTCGATGGTGAGTCCTGTGCCGCGATGAAGGCCCATCAGTGGCGCCAACGCGTCGCTCTGCTGCCGGCGGAGAGCCAGTGGTGGGGGGAGCGGATCGGACTGCATTTCGAGGATTACGATGCAAAGCTGCTGGAGATGCTCGGCTTCGGCCCGGAGGTGATGGGCTGGGAGGTGGCGCACTGCTCCACCGGTGAGCGACAGCGACTGGCGCTGCTGCGGCTACTGCAAAACGGGCCGTCGGTGCTGCTCCTCGATGAGCCCACCGCCAGCCTCGATGCCGCAAATGTGGCGCGTGTGGAGGCGGTGATCGAACGGCTTCGTGGCGAGCGGGGGGTAGCGGTACTCTGGGTCAGTCACGACACAGCGCAGGCAGAACGCATCGCCAGCCGTCGGCTGCAAATGGCGGCGGGCCGGCTGCAGGAGGCGGGCTGATGGGCGCGATTGCACTCTCCGCCTGGGATCTGGCGCTGGCCTCGACCCTGGTGCTGCTGCTGGCCTTTATCAGTTGGCGCATGCGTTTCGGTATCGGTCGACAGCTGCTGATCTCGGCGCTGCGCACCACGCTGCAGCTGCTGTTGATCGGCGTTATTCTCAAGGTGCTGTTCGATAATGCCACCCTGCTGTGGGTGGCGCTGCTGGCGACGCTGATGCTGCTCATCGCCGGTCGTGAGGTGATGGCTCGCCAGGAACGGCGCTTTGCCGGCTGGTGGGGCTATGGTGCCGGCACCCTGTCGATGTTTGTCTCCTCCTTTGCGGTGACGCTGCTGGCGCTCGCCGTCCTCATCCAGCCCGATCCCTGGTACCTGCCGCAGTATGCGATCCCGTTGCTGGGGATGTTGCTGGGTAACACCATGAACGGCATCTCGCTGGGACTCGATCGCCTGACCGGCTCCGCCTGGCAGCAGCGGCAGATCATCGAGGCGCGGTTGATGCTGGGGCAGAGCGCGGCACAGGCCATCACCGATATCCGCCGCGAGAGCATCCGCGTGGGACTGGTACCCATCGTCAACGCCATGGCCGCGGCCGGCGTGATCAGCCTGCCGGGGATGATGACCGGTCAGATCCTCGCCGGCGCGCCGCCGCTGGAGGCGGTGAAGTACCAGATCCTGATCATGTTCCTGATCGCCGCCGGTACCGGCTTCGGCACTCTCGGCGCGGTGTGGCTCGGCGCGCGGCGCCTGTTCGACGAGCGGGAGCGGTTGCGCCTGGATCGCCTGAAATAGAAAATCAGTTCAAAGTTCAAGGTTCAAGGTTCAAAGCCACGAACGATGGGTGCACTAGTGTTACCGCAAGGCTTCCAGGCAGAGTGCACTCCTTTGAACTTTAAACCTTGAACTTTTAACTATTCATAGGTTTTCGAACGCCTCCTGCATGAATGGCGGCAGCGCCAGCGCACCCTTGTGAACCTCGGGTGAGTAGTAGAGGGTCTTGAAGGGGCGGGCGGCGCTCGCCTCCTCGCGGAAGCCGTTGAAAGGGCTTTTACTGGCCATGGTGCAGGTCCACCAGCCGGAGGGGTAGACCGGCTGCGGGAAGTGGAGGGTCTGGCTGTGGTCGAAGCCGGCGCGGCGCATGTAGGTGTGGATCGCCTCGAGCAGCTTCATGTGAAACAGCGGCGATTCGCTCTGCTGCACCATGATGCCATCATCGCCCAGGGCGCGCAGGCAGTCGCGGAAGAAGGCCTCGCCGAACAGCCCCTCGGCCGGGCCGATGGGGTCGGTGGAGTCGACGATGATCACGTCGTAGTAGCCCGCCTCGGCCTCCTTGACCCACTTCAGACCGTCGGCGAAGTGCAGCTCGGCCCGTGGATCGCCGTTGGATTCGCACAGTTCCGGGAAATATTTCTCAGAGGCGCGGGTGACCCCCTCATCGATATCCACCTGCTGGGCCAGCTCCACGCCGGGGTGGCGCAGCACCTCGCGCAGGGTGCCGCAGTCGCCACCGCCGATGATCAACACCCGTTTCGGATCCGGGTGGGTGAACAGCACCGGATGGGTCATCATCTCGTGGTAGAGGAAGTTGTCGCGGGTGGTGAGCATGACGAAGCCATCGATGGTCATCAGGTTGCCGAATTTTTCTGTCTCGTAGACCTCGATCTTCTGGAACGGGGTCTGCTCCTCGTGAACCTTTTGTTTGTCGGTCAGTGACAGGGAGAAGGCGGAGCCGCACTCGTCGCAGGATTCGGTGAACCAGGGCTTGTCAGTGGGTTGCATGGGCAGGATCTCCGTCGGCGGCTGGAAAAGGGCAGAAGATACTCCGGCTTGCGGATCGTTCGCAACCGGTTTGCCGCGGTGAAAATTCCGGCGCTGGAACCGCACGGGCCGCAGTCGGTCATTCCAATGCCCCCTTTAATGCCCGATAATCGGGTAAATTCCTCCATGCAAAGGTTTTGTCGATGAGCGACTGGAGTATCGAGCAGGCTCGTGCCAGCTACAACATCGCCCACTGGGGCGGCGGCTACTACGACGTCAATGAGCGCGGGCGCATCTGCGTCTATCCGCAGCGTGAGCCGCAACATGGCATCGATCTGACCGAGGTGATCGAGCGGGTCCACCGGGAGGGACTGAGCCTGCCGGTGCTGCTGCGCTTCAATGGCATCCTGCATGACCGGGTCGACAGCCTGGTGGAGGCCTTCACCACCGCGATGGAGACCGACAGCTACCAGGGCAACTACACCGCGGTCTACCCCATCAAGGTCAACCAGCAGCGCAGTGTGGTGGAGCAGATCCTGCACCGCGGCGATGAGCAGGTCGGCCTGGAGGCGGGCAGTAAGCCCGAGCTGCTGGCGGTACTGGGGATGATCCCGCGCGGCGGCATGGTGGTGTGCAACGGCTACAAGGACCGCGAATATATCCGCCTGGCGCTCATCGGCAAGGCGATCGGCCACCGCGTCTGCATTGTGGTGGAGAAACTCTCCGAGCTGAAGCTGATCCTGGAGGAGTCGCAGGCGCTGGGAGTCGAGCCATTGCTGGGACTGCGGGTGCGCCTCGCCTCGCTGGGTAGCGGCAAGTGGCAGAACAGCGGCGGCGAGAAGTCCAAGTTCGGCCTCTCCGCGGCGCAGGTGCTCTATGCGGTGGAGTGGCTGCGGGAGAATGGCCTGCTGGAGAGTTTGAAGCTGCTCCACTTTCACCTCGGCTCGCAGGTGGCCAACGTACGCGATATCCAGCGCGGCGCCCGTGAGGTGGCCCGCTTCTATGCCGAGCTCTACCGGCTGGATGTTCCGCTGTCGATAATCGACGTCGGCGGCGGCCTGGCCATCGACTACGAGGGCACCCGATCGCGCAGCGAGTGCTCAATGAACTACACCGTCGGTGAGTACGCCCACACCATCGTCCACACCCTGTGGGATGTCTGCAGTGAGTATGAGCTTCCCCACCCGCATATCATCACCGAGTCGGGCCGGGCGATGACCGCCCACCATGCGGTACTGGTGACCAATGTCATGGAGGTGGAGCAGGCGCCGGAGAACGGCCAGGACACGCCGCCGCAGGAGCAAGACCCGCTGATCCTCCACGACCTGTGGCGCGCCCTGCAGGGGCTGACCGGCCGTTCTGCGCTGGAGACCTATCATGATGCGGTGCACTGGCTGAGCGAGGCGCAGGCGATGTATACCCACGGCGTGCTCAGCCTGGCGCAGCGGGCACATGCTGAGGAGTACTACTTCGCCATCTGTCGTCACGTGCTGAGCCTGTTGCAGCCAGGACGGCGCGCCCACCGTGAGGCGATAGACGAGCTGCACGAAAAGCTGGCCGACAAGTACTTCTGCAACTTCTCCCTGTTCCAGTCGCTACCCGATGTCTGGGGGATCCGCCAGATCTTCCCCATCATGCCGCTGCAGCGCCTGGACGAGCCGCCCACCCGCCGCGCGGTGCTGCAGGACCTCACCTGCGACTCCGACGGGCGTATCGACGACTACGTCGACAGCGAGGGGATCGAATCGAGCCTGCGGGTGCATGCGCTGCGCGAGGGCGAACCCTACCTGCTCGGCTTCTTCCTGGTCGGCGCCTACCAGGAGATCCTCGGTGACATGCACAACCTGTTCGGTGATACCGACTCGGTCAACGTGGTGCAGGAGGCGGACGGCAGTTACCGCCTTGAAGGGGCAGAGCGGGGTGATACCGTCGACGACCTGCTGCGCTACGTCCACTTCGACCCGGTGGAGCTGATGCAGGCCTACCGCGACAAGGTCGACGCCAGCGCACTGGATGAGATACAGCGCCGGCTCTTTCTCGAAGAGCTGGGCCACGGCCTGGAGGGCTACACCTATTTTGAGGAGTAGTCAGGACTCAGCACCGGAAGAACCGGAACCAGCGGGCCAGGTTCAGCAGGCTCGCCAGTGACGCGGCAACGTAAGTCAACGCCGCAGCCCGCAAAATCCTCTTTACCGCCCGTTGGTCGCGGTGGTTGATGTACCGGCCGTGGCTGATCAGCGGCAGTGCCTTGTTGAAGCTGGCGTCCATCTCCACCGGAAGGGTAATCAGATGCACCACGGTAGCCATTGCCATGCTGCCCAGTCCCACCAGAAACAGCAGCAGGCCGCTTTGCGGCATTTTGGTGATGGCGGTGATCACGGGAATGGCAAACATCATCGCCGCACCGATCTTCTGTGCCCACTGCGCCGAGCGAACCAGGCGGGTGCGCCGTTCGAGCATTCTCTCCTTGCGGTGATGCTGGATGGCATGGCCCACCTCGTGGGCGGCCACCGCCACGGCGGTTAGCGAGCGGCCGTTATGGTTCTCGGCACTGAGACGGACCATTTTCGCCTCCGGGTCGTAATGGTCGCCCCTGTCGGTCTGTTCCACCCCGACATCGCTGATATTCATCTTATCAAGCAGATGACTCGCCAGCTCGGCACCGCTACCGGGGAGATCCTCGCGTTCCGCCGCGTAGCGCCGGAAGGTCCACTGTGCCCACCATTGGGGGCCGAAGACCACGGCGAGAAGAAGTATTAGAAGGATGATGTAGGGCATGACGCGAAGTTTTAAGTTGAAAGTTCCAAGTTGAAAGTTAAGGCAGCAGCTCCGGACCACGGACGCGGGGAGCCACCATCAGCATACCAGTAAGCAGAATGCGCCTCTTTTAATCTTCAACTTGAAACTTTGAACTGCATTTCAGCTCTTGTCTTTGAGCATGATGAAGTCGATGTCGTTGTCCTGCAGCCGGCGTCGGGCGCGATCCACCGAGCGGGCGTCGCTGAAGGGGCCAATGCGCACCCGGTGCCAGGTCTGGTTGCCGTCGATGGTGACGGTCTGTACCGAGGGGGTGAAGTTGAGCAGAAACAGCTGTGCCTTGCGCGCCTCGGCATCCCCGGCGCTTTTGAATGAGCCCACCTGCAGGTAGTAGGTGGCCTTTCCCTCTGTTCTGCCGGTCTCTTTTTTCAGCTCATCCTCGGGTATTACCACCTCCAGTTCGGGCAGGATGTTGTAGAAGTCAAAGCTGATGCCCTCCTGCTTCTTCGGCGCTTCGGCAGCAGGCTCCTTTTTCACCGCGCGGGCATCGGTTTTGGCCGGGGCACTTTTCTGGCCGGCCAGCTTCTGCTGCAGTGCCCCGGCACCGCCGCTCTGCTGCAGGTAGACCAGAAAGGCGATAAACAGTCCGACCAGCAGTCCGGCCAGCATCCACAACCAGCCGGGCACCTGCTTTTTGGCCTTGCGGGTAGTGGTGCGTTTGGCGTAGTCGCGTTGGGCCATTATCCGACAAACCGTCGTTGAACATCATGAAGTGTGCGGTTGAGTGGGTGCAGGGCAAGGCATGGCGACGCGCAATAGCCGCCGCTATTGCAAGGAGCCATAACACAGCCATGTGCACTCTCAACCGTGCAATTCCTGATGTAGCGTTGTTCACCAGTTGGGCGAATTAGCATTAGCCTCTGTCCTCGATGAATGTATTCCGTTGCTGCGAAGATTAGCGGTCAACGGCGGTTTGTCGGATTTACATGCTCTCCGGTGCCGAGACGCCGAGCAGACCGAGGCCATTGGCGATGACCTGGCGGGTGGCGGTGATCAGGGTCAGGCGTGCATCACGGACACCTGACTCGTCCACCAGAAACTGGTGGGCGTTATAGTAGGTGTGGAAATCGTTGGCCAGCTCGCGCAGGTAGTGAGCCAGCTGGTGCGGCTCATGGCTAAGTGCCGCCCCCTCGACGATCTCCG
This sequence comes from Gammaproteobacteria bacterium, assembly GCA_026196275.1. Lineage (GTDB taxonomy): Bacteria > Pseudomonadota > Gammaproteobacteria > Thiohalomonadales > Thiohalomonadaceae > JAPHTQ01. The sequence goes on along the minus strand of JAPHTQ010000015.1, from coordinate 27,281 downwards.
GGTAGCGGGAGAGGGTGCGCATCAGCTCCTGCTCATGCGTCTCGTTGAGCAGGGCGATGTTTTTCAGCCCGGCGCCGTTGTCGTGACTGAGGCCCTTCTCTTCCATTTGCCGCAGTACGCTGCAGACCCGCGCATGGGCGTACTGGATATAGAACAGCGGGTTGTCGTTGGATTGCGACTTGGCCAGATCGAGATCGAAGTCCATGTGCTGTTCGCACTTGCGCATCACATAGAAGAAGCGCGCGGCATCGTTGCCCACCTCTTCGCGCAGCTCACGCAAGGTGACGAAGGAGCCGGAGCGGGTCGACATCTGCAGCCGTTCGCCGCCGCGGTAGAGGATGGCGAACTGCACCAGCAGCACGTCGAGCTTGTCGGCGTCTTCCTTATCGCCCATGGCGGTGAGCGCGGCCTTCACGCGCGGCACATAGCCGTGGTGGTCGGCGCCCCAGACATCGATCACGCGGTCGAAACCGCGATCCAGCTTGTGCCAGTGGTAGCCGATATCTGAGGCGAAGTAGGTTTTCACCCCGTTGTCGCGTACCACTACGCGGTCCTTCTCGTCGCCGAAGTCGGTGGAGCGGAACCAGAGCGCTCCCTTCTCCTCGTAGATGTGGTCCGACTTTTTCAGCTGCTCGATCGCGGCGTCCACTTTGCCGCTCTCGACCAGCTCGCGCTCGGAGTACCACTGCTCGTAGACAACGCCGAACTCCTCCAGATCCTGGCGGATGTCGCCGAGGATGGTGTCGAGACCTCGGTCGAAGACCTTGCGATAGTCTTCCGTGCCGAGCAGCTGTTTGGCGCGCATAATGAGGGCATCAATGTGTGCCTCCTTGTCGCCGCCGGCCGGCTCATCGGCGGGGATGCCATGGTAAACATCGGCTGCGGGGTGGCGGAAGGCGTCACCGTGTTCGCGGTGCAGGGTGGCGGCGATGTCCCATACGTAGTCGCCCTTGTAGCCGTTGGCGGGGAAGGTGAGGGTCTCGCCGGCCAGCTCCAGGTAGCGCAGCCAGACCGAGGTGCCGAGGATGTCCATCTGTCGCCCGGCATCATTCACATAGTATTCACGGTGCACCTCGAAGCCGGCGGCGGCCAGCAGGTCGGCGACCGTCGCCCCATAGGCCGCGCCGCGACCGTGGCCCACGTGCAGCGGTCCGGTGGGATTGGCGGAGACGAACTCCACCTGCACCCGCTTGCCGGCACCGATGGTGGAGCGGCCGTAGGCCTCGCCGGACTCGTGCACCTCGCGCACTACCGCATGGTAGGCACTCTCGGCCATGGTGAGGTTGATGAAGCCGGGACCGGCGATCGCCACCTTCGCGACATGTTCGGATTCGGGCAGGTGGGCGACGATCTTCTCCGCCAGCTCGCGCGGTTTGCTGCGCGCGGGCTTGGCCAGCACCATCGCGATGTTGCAGGCAAAGTCGCCGTGGCTCTTGTCGCGGGTGCGCTCGATGGTGATGCTCTCGGGCAGTGCACACTCAAGCACACCGGAGCTGGTGAGGTCATGCAGGGCGGATTGTACGAGTTCCTGAAGGTGGTGTTTCATCGCGTCTCGGCTAAACAGGTGAAGGGGTGATGTGCCCCGTTAAACAAGCAGAACATTATCCTTGTTCCCATGGCATGGGTGCAAGGGGACAAAACCTTTCACCGCAAAGACGCAAAGCACGCTAAGGGGAAAAGGCGTTCATGGCGGAAGTAAGCGGCTGGATCGTCCCTTTATTAATCCTCAACTCCTCCACAGTATATAGATCGGATTAGGCAGAGCCGTAATCCGAGGAACCTGATCGTCGGGTTACGCCGCAAGCGGCTAACCCGACTTGCTGACTTGGGGATAGCCATGATCCACCTATAAAATTCTTTGCGCCCTCTGCGTCTTTGCGGTGAGACATTAGAATAACTCTCCCGGATCGACATCCAGCGACCAGCGCACCTTGCGCCCCGATTTGACCCCTTCCAGCTGCGGCGCCCAGGCGTTCAGCAGCGTATGCAGAGTACGGCGGTCGTCGGCCTGCAGCAGCAGTTGGGCGCGGTTGCGCCCGGCGCGGCGCTCCATTGGTGCCGGCACCGGACCGAGCAGCCAGATCCCCTCGTGCGGCAGCTGTTCGGCCAGCTGGCGCGCCTCCTCAAGGAAGGTCAGCGGCGCCTGCTTGTCTACCGCCTCGGCGCGCAGCAGGGCGAGGTGGCTGAAGGGGGGCATCTGTGCCGCACGGCGCTCCTCGAGGGCGGCGCGGGCGAAGTGGGCGTAGTCCTGCTCTACCAACAGGCGCAGCAGCGGGTGGTCCGGTACATGGGTCTGGATCAGCACCGTGCCGGGCTTATCGGCGCGCCCGGCGCGGCCCGCCACCTGGACGATGAGCTGGGCCATGCGCTCACCGGCGCGAAAGTCGACACTGAACAGTCCCTGGTCGGCATCGAGGATCCCCACCAGGGTGACATTGGGGAAGTGGTGCCCCTTGGCCAGCATCTGCGTGCCGATGAGGATGCGGCCCTCCCCTGAGTGGACCTCGGCCAGCAGCGCATCCAGCGCCCCCTTGCGCCGGGTGCTGTCGCGGTCGATACGCACTACGCCGGTCTGCGGGAACAGCTTGTTCAGCGCCTGCTCGATGCGCTCGGTGCCCTGGCCCACCGGACGCAGATCGAGGCTGCCGCAGTCGGGGCACTGCGGTGGCACCGGGCGCTCGGCACCGCAGTGGTGACAGCGCATGCGGCCCGAGCGGGCGTAGTAGGTCATATGTGCATCGCAGCGCAGGCAGTGGCTGACACTGCCGCAGTCGTGGCACAGCAGGGTCGGGGCGTAGCCACGGCGGTTAAGAAACAGCAGTACCTGGCCGCCGGCGTCGAGATGGCGCTGCATCGTCTTCAGCAGAGGTGCGGAGAGTCCCTCCTCCATCGGTTGCTGGCGCACATCGAGCAGATGGATCGCGGGGTGGACGGCGGTGCCGGCCCGTTCCGGCAACGCCAGGTGGCGGTAGCGCCCGGCCAGTGCATTGTGCAGGCTCTCCAGTGAGGGTGTGGCGCTGCCCAGCACGATGGGGATGTTGTGGCGTCGGGCGCGCACCACCGCCACATCACGCCCCGAGTAACGGAACCCCTCCTGTTGCTTGAACGAGGCGTCGTGCTCCTCGTCGACGATGATCAGGCCAAGCTTCGGCATCGGTGTGAATACCGCCGAGCGGGTACCGATGACGATGGGGGCCAGTCCCTCGCGGGCCATGCTCCAGGCACAGAGCCGCTCGCTGTCGTTGAGGCCGGAGTGGAGCAGGGCGATGGGTAACGAAAAACGATGGCGAAATCGCTCCAGCAGCTGTGGGGTCAGGCCGATCTCCGGCACCAGTACCAGCACCTGGCATCCGGCCGCCAGCACCTTGTCGATCGCCTGCAGGTAGACCTCGGTCTTGCCGCTGCCGGTGACCCCCTCGATGAGCAGCGCCTGAAACTCATGCAGGTGCTCGCCGATGGCTGTCACCGCCTGCTGCTGGGTGGGGTTGAGCGGTGGCGCTGTATCCGCAGGCTGTGCCGCGGGTTCGGGCAGGCAGGGGCGCTCCTCCACCTCCACCCAGCCCTTCTCCCGCAGGCGTTTGATCACCGGACGCCAGCTCTCGAATTCGGCATCGAGGCGCGCGGCACTTACCCCCTGCGGATACTCCTCAAGCAGGTGGAACAGTGCCAGCTGTTTCGGTGCGCGCCTGAACTCCTCCCGGGAGAGGGCGCGGCCGGTGGCGCTCAGCCGCCAATGTTCGATGCCACGAGCGCCTGCCTCGCGCTGCTGGCGCAGGGCCACCGGCAGGGCGGTGGTGAAGACCTCACCCGGCGGGTGGTGGTAGTAGTCGCAGGCCCAGCGCAGCAGCGCCATCAGGGTCGGGTCAAACAGCGGTTCGCGGTCGAGGGCCTTCAGCGCCGGCCGGAGCTTGTCCGCCGGCACCTCGCTGTGGTCGGCGATTGCCACCAGTATGCCTACCTGCCGGCTGCGCCCGAAGGGTACCAAAAAGCGCTGTCCGGGGATAAAACCGGCCTCTGCCCGGAGGGGGGGCAGATAGTCGAATAGCCGGCGTAGCGGCGAGGGGATGGCGATACGTAAAATCGGTCCGGACATGGACGGGAAGTCTAGCATGAGAAAGGTGGTAACTTAGCGTAGATAGTTAAGAGTTTCTTGCATAAATGGCCCTAACCGCTTGTCGTTGTTAGGGTTCATCGGTTATTCACAAATCCTGTGGATAACTTTGTGGATGAATTGGGTGAAACCGCCGCGAGAGGGCATCAAATCAAGGTTGTTGTTAGATTGGCGAAAAAATAGTCGTCACATAATAATATAATAAAAACAACAAGTTAAAGCTTATCATATTATTCTTATGAAGTTTTTTGTGAACCCGGTTTACAATTGATAAAAGTGTTGCTTCCCATGTGAATAAGGTGGTAAACGGCCCGTTTTTGCGCTTGTGGCAAAAGGGAAGTTTTGTTATGAGCGAACCGCCGGCGTTCAGCCGCCGGCGGGAGCGGTGAGCAGGCCGTGGCCAACCCGCCGGCTCAGGGGGCCGTTTCGGGGTGTGGTGCGGGCAGGCCATCGATGCTGCGGCGGTTGTTTTTTTCCTGGTATTCACGCAGTCCCTCCCCACCCTTTTTCTCTGTCCAGCGTGGCAGCTCCTCGCGTTGTCCGATGAGATCCATCAGTGGTACGCCGTAGCCGCAGGAGGTCTGGATCCGTGTCACCGCCACCCGCACGATCTGCCGCGCCCGGGGAAGATCGGCAGGAAAGTGGCCGCGCAGACCTTGCCACTCGGGGCTGTCTGGCAGCACCACCTCGCCCCGCCCGTAGAGCCGCAGAATGCGCGGGGCGCCGCTGAAGGCGCAGAACATCAGGGTGATGCGGCCATTCTCGGCCAGGTGAGCGGCGCTCTCGTTACCGCTACCGGTAAAGTCCAGATAGGCCACCTCGTGGGGGCCGAGTATGCGGAGGCTGTCCAGCCCGCGCGGCGAGAGGTTGACATGGCCGTCGGCGCCCAGCGGCGCAGTGGCGTTGAAGAAGAGCGGCTGGGCGGCGATCCATGAGGCCAGTTCCTCGTTGATCTCCGGTAATACCTTGGCCATCGTTTACTCCTTGTGTTCCCTGTCGGGGGTGGAATCTTTGGGTGATCACGAAACGCACGAAAGTGGCAAGTCGCCGGCAATGCGTTCCGTGTGTTTGCGGCTACCCTTCCAGTGTACCTGCTGCGGACATGGCTTCGCATCTGTATTAAGATCACCGCCCAGGCAGGTAGTTAACAGGCAGTCCGACGATCATGGCACTTTGGCAAGCAATCGCCCGCTCCATCAGCGAAGCAAGTGGTGAAGCCTTCACGCTACACGAGCAGCAGAGCGTGGGCGGCGGCTGTATCAACAGCGCGTACCGAATTGGCGATGGCCGGCGCTGCTTCTTCGTCAAGCTCAATACCCCCGACGGGCTGGCGATGTTCGAGGCGGAGGCGGACGGTCTGCGTGAGCTCGGCGCCGCGGGGGCGGTGAGGGTGCCCGCGCCGCTCGTCACTGGCATCGCCGCCGATCAGGCCTACATCGTCATGGAGGCGCTTGAACTTGGCGGCAGCGGCAGTGCTGCACGGTTGGGCCAGGAGTTGGCCTCGCTGCACCGCACTACCCGCTCACACTTCGGCTGGTACCGCGACAACACCATCGGTTCGACCCCGCAGTACAACGGCGAGAATGAGAGCTGGGTGGCGTTCTGGCGCGAACAGAGGCTCATGCCGCAGCTGGATATGGCCGCGGACCGCGGGGCGGGTGGCGCGCTGCGGAAAAGGGGTGAGCGCCTGCTGGCGGAGCTGTCCGGTTTTTTCCGCGATCACCGCCCGCTCCCCTCGCTGCTGCACGGGGATCTCTGGGCGGGCAATTACGCCTATTGCCGCGATGGCACCCCGGCGTTGTTCGACCCGGCGGTCTATTACGGCGACCGCGAGGCGGATATCGCCATGACTGAGCTGTTCGGCGGTTTTGGCCGCGATTTTTACGACGCCTACAACGAGGCCTGGCCGCTGGATGAGGGTTATGCGGTGCGCAAGACCCTCTACAACCTCTATCACATCCTCAACCACTACAATCTGTTTGGCGGCGGTTATGCCGCTCAGGCCGAGACGATGATCGATCGCCTGCTGGCGGAGCTGGCCGCATGAGCGGTGTGCAGCCACGGCAGCGTCCCGCCCCGGAGATGGAGGAGGCGGCCAGGGCCCCCTTCGAGATGCGCTTTCTTGCCCCCCGTTTCTGGCCGATTTGGGTCGGGGTCGCTCTGCTCTGGCTGCTCTCCTTTTCCCCCGGCCTGCGTTACCGCCTGTCAGTCTGGTTGGGGCGGCGGCTGCGCCAGGCGAACCGCAAGCGGCGCGAAATCGTACAGACCAACCTGGCCTGGGCGTTGCCCGATCTTGACGAAGCAGAGCGCGAGCGGATTGAGGGGGATTTCTACCGCATCATGGTACGCAGCATGCTCGATATCGGGATCTTCTGGCTGCGCAGCGAAGCGGTGGTGCGGCGCCATCTGGCCATTGAAGGGGGGGAGGCGATGCTCGAGGCGATCGAGGCGGGGCGGAGTGTCGAGATCATTACCTGCCACAGCGTCGGCGTCGATCGAGGTGGCCTGGCGATTGTTATCGATCACCCCCTGCAGAGCTTTGCCAATCCGGTGCGCAATCCGCTGCTCGATTGGCTGGTGGGGCGCGGAAGGGTGCGGTTCGGCGGGCTGGTGACCTCGCGCACGGCCGGTTTCCGCCCGCTGGTCAAGGCGCTGAAGGCCGGTTACCCCCTCTACATCATCCCCGACGAGGATCTGGGACCGGAGGCCTCGGTGTTCGCCCCCTTTTTTGGTATCCCGCGCGCCACCCTCACCACGCCGTCGCGGTTGGCGAGGCTGGCCAGGGCTGAGGTCTATCCGGCGATCACCCTGCTGGAGGAGAGCAGCGGACGCTATGTATTGCATGTCTTCCCGCGTCTGGAGGGGTACCCCTCCGGAGATGAGGTGGCCGACGCCACCCGGCTCAATGCCGTGATCGAACAGATGGTGCGCACCGCCCCGGCCCAGTACCTGTGGTCACTGCGGCTGTTCAAAACCCTCGCCGACGGCGCACCGCCGCCCTATAGCATGAAGGGCAAGGCCGGTTCAGGTCCGAGGGCAAGGCCGGAATGAAGTTCAAAGTTGAAAGTTACAAGTTTAAAGCTCAAAGAGGAGACCGGCTCGACTTTCAACTTGTAACTTTCAACTTCAATAGAGCGATGGCTCCCCCTCTGGCCGGCGACGGAAGCGCTTGTAGCTCCAGGCATATTGCGTCGGTGTCTGGCGTACGGCGGTTTCGATTGCGCGGTTGAGGGCCGCGGCGGCAACTGTTTCATCTCTGTCGTGGACACTGCCGTCAACCGGCAGGAAGTGGATGCGGTAGCCGCGGCCCCAGCCGAGCCGTTCGGCATAGGCCACCAGCACCGGCGCACCGCTACGCGCGGCGAGCTTGGGTAGCAGGGTCATGGTGTCGGTGGTGATACCGAAGAAGGGGGCAAAGACTCCAGCGCCCGAGCGGGGGTTCTGGTCTGGCAGGATACCGATGAGCTCACCGCGCCTGAGCGCGGCCAGCAGGATGCGGATGCCGCCGGTATCGGTGGGGGCCAGCTGCATCCCCAGGTGGCTGCGCCCCTCGTGCATCACCCGGTCCAGCGCCACGTTTTTCGCCGGTTTGTACATGCTGGTCAGCGGGTGCTGCAGTTGCAGGTACTGACCGATGAGCTCCCAGCTGCCCAGGTGCGGTGAGGCGATGATCACCCCCTTGCCCCGGGTAATCGCCTCGCGCAGCAGCGGTTCGCCCTCTACCCCACGCACCAGTCGCTTGAGGCGCTGCGGCCCGATACGCCACATCAGCGCCGTCTCCGTGGCCGCTTTGGCCGTCTCACGCAGACTCAGTACCAGCCAGCGCGCCCGTTGTTGCTCGGAGAGCTCGGGAAAGCAGAGCGCCAGGTTGCGCAGGGTGATACGGCGGTTGCGGTTGGGGAAGAGGGCGGCAAGGCTGCCGAGCACGCTCCCTGTGCCATGCAGCAGCGGCAGCGGCAGGAGGGCAAGCAGCCGGACAAGCAGGCGCAGCAGGGCGGTCATTACAGCTCCATCTGGCTATCGCCCGGTTTGCGGTTGTCGTCCGCCATCAGCGGTTTGAGGGTGTGCAGCAGGTTGCGAAACAGGTGCTTGTAGCGCCCCTCCTCATCGGCCAGCAGCTGTTTGAAGTGCTGCCGTTCGGTGGGTTTGCTGAAGCAGGCCGGGCAGTTGTCGGGCACCACCGGCAGCTGTGCGTTTTCGGCAAAGGCGGCGGTCTGGCGCTCACGCACGTAGACCAGCGGTCGGATGATGCGCAGGTCGCCCTTGTCGTTGACGTAGTGGGCCTTCATCGTGCTGAGCTGGCCGCGGTGGAAGGCGGACATGAGGAAGCTCTCGGCCAGGTCGTCAAGGTGCTGCGCCAGGGCGATGACGTTGTAGCCGTGCTCACGCGCCTGACTGTAGATCGAGCCGCGTTTGAGTCGTGAGCAGAAGGCGCAGAAGGAGAAGCTGGGGTCCTCCTGGAACTTCATCGCCTCGTCGGCGATCGGCTCGGCGTCGTAGATATAGGGCACACCGTACTCGGCCAGGTAGGGCTTGAGCACTGAGGGGTCGAAGCCGGGGATCATCGGGTCGATGGTGATGGCGCCGACCTCGAAGTCGATGGGGGCGTGGCGCTGCAGGTGGAGCAGGATATGCAGCAGCGAGAGCGAGTCCTTGCCGCCGGAGAGGCCCAGCAGTACCCGGTCCCCCTCGCGGATCATGCCGAAATCGGCAATGGCGCGGCCTGCCGGGCGCAGCAGCAGTTTAGGTGGTTTGATGTATGGCGTATTCATGGGGGGCGATTGTAGCGCGAAATGCCCCTTTGCGGCATGGCTGGTGTATGCTTTGACTTTCGCTATTGCCACCGGGCGTGCCGTGCACGCCGGACAACAAAGGGGTGCAGCATGAACGAGGCGCAGCTAAAAACCCTTACCCCGCAGCAGGCGTGGCAGTTGTTGCAGGACGACCCGCGCGCGGTGCTGGTGGATGTGCGCTCCAATATGGAGTTCCTGTTCGTCGGCCACCCCAAAGGGGCGGTACACATCCCCTGGATCGACGAGCCCGACTGGGAGATCAACCCGAACTTCGTGCGTCAGGTGCGCGAGCTGATGCTCGGCGGGGTGATCTGCAGCAATGAAGAGGGATGTGCCCCGGTGATCCTCATCTGCCGCAGCGGCAAGCGTTCGCTTGAGGCGGGGCGCGCACTGATCGAAAAGGGCTTTACCAATGTCTTCAACGTTAGCGACGGCTTCGAGGGGGAGCTGGATGAGCAGCACCACCGCAGTTCACTCGGCGGCTGGCGTTATGAGGAGCTGCCCTGGGAGCAGTGCTGAGGTTTGACGATTCGAAGGAAAAAATTTAGCCACCGAGGGCACAGAGAATGCAACGCTATGCCAGCACCATCGGGGGCCCCTGAATACCGGTCCCCTCTGTTTTCACCTCTGTGTACCCTGTGACCTCTGTGGCTGAATCTTAGCCGTGGTCTTACAGGTCGATCACCTGGGCGTGCACCCCGGACTCACCGGCGATCTCCACCAGGTCGTGCGGGCAGAGCTCCTCGGAATCATAGGCGACAAACAGCATGTGTGGTTTTTGCGCATGTAGATGCGCATGCATCCCCTCCTCGCGATTGCCGAAGGAGAGCAGAAGCTCACGCTGCTGCTCTTCACTCAGATTCTCATCGATATGCATCAGGATTTCAGCGGTCATGGCCTTACCCTCCTACCGTTTGAGTATGTCTATAGTCTTAGCAGTTGAAAAGCTGTATGGCTATGCCAGAGTGATTGAATATTCTTATCAGCCACTACCCACAAGCTGGGTGCGCCTTGTCTGGCGGGCAGCGGTATGTCGATGGTCTATGCTTCGAGGATGTGCCACTCAACCAATTCGCACGGAAGGGGCGTGGAATAATACCTATGACCCGGACTCAGGCCCACATCGAGACACGCAACCGTTCTGTCTGTCCCGGCATGGAACGGGACACTGCAGCGGAGGCCTATCGCCGCATACGCCATGACAGCGAACTGCTCTGTGAGCCACTGCAGGCAGAGGACTACCTGCTGCAGAGCATGCCGCAGACCAGCCCGCCCAAATGGCATCTGGCCCACGTGAGCTGGTTTTTTGAGACCTTCCTGCTGCAGGTCTATGTGCCTGACTATCGCCCGTTCCAGCCGCAGTTTCGTGTCCTGTTCAACTCCTATTACGAACAGGTGGGACCGTTCCACCCGCGGCCCCAACGTGGCATGCTCTCTCGCCCCACGCTGGAGGAGATCTACCGCTATCGTGCCTGGGTCGATGAGCAGATGGCCGCGCTGATTCAGACGGTGGCCGAGGAGTACTGGCCGGAGGTGGCGCTGCGCATCGCTATCGGCCTCAATCACGAGCAGCAACACCAGGAGCTGCTGCTGACCGACATCAAGCACAACTTCTGGGTCAATCCGCTGTTCCCGGCCTACCGCAGCGATCTGCCACCGAGTACCGAGGTCTCGGCGCCGCTGCAGTGGCATGCGTTTGAGGGTGGCCTCGGCTGCATCGGTCAGCGTGGCGAGGCGTTCGCCTATGATAACGAGTGGCCGCGCCACACCGTCTACGTCCAGCCTTACCAGCTGGCCAGCCGCCTGGTGAACAACGGCGAGTTCGCCGCCTTTATCGCCGAGGGTGGCTATAAACGTCCCGAGCTGTGGCTCTCCGACGGCTGGGCCACGGTGCAGCAGCAACAGTGGCAGGCACCGCTCTACTGGCTCAAACAGGACAACGACTGGTGGCACTTCACTCTCGCTGGTTTGCAGCGGTTCAATGAACACGAACCGGTGGCACACATTAGCTACTACGAGGCGGACGCTTATGCCCGCTGGGCCGGCCATCGCCTTCCCACCGAGCAGGAGTGGGAGCTGGCCGCCGCGGGTGTAGAGGTCAGCGGCAATCTGCGCGACAGCGGCCGACTCCATCCGGCGCCGGCCGGGGGCGAGGGGCTGCAGCAACTGTTCGGTGACCTGTGGGAGTGGACCGCCAGCCCCTATACCCCCTATCCCGGCTACCGAGCCCCGGCCGGTGCGCTGGGCGAGTACAACGGTAAATTCATGTGCAACCAGATGGTGCTGCGCGGCGGCTCCTGCGCCACCCCCGCCGAGCATATCCGCGCCAGCTACCGCAACTTCTTCTACCCGAACGAGCGCTGGCAATTCAAGGGATTCCGTTTGGCTGAGGATGTTTGATGAGTGACATGGCCATTCACTTTTACGACCTCCATCCTCCGACGGCGGACTTGAAACAGGAGGTGCTGCAGGGGCTGACCCGCCAGCCGCGCCGCCTTTCCCCCAAGCTGTTCTATGACCGGCGCGGCTCCGAGCTGTTCGAGGCGATCACCCACACTCCGGAGTACTATCCCACCCGCACCGAGCTGGGGCTGTTCGAGCGCTACGGCAGCGAAATGGCCAAGCTGTTGGGGCGTGATGGCCTGCTGGTAGAGCTGGGCTCCGGCTCCAGCCGCAAGATCCGCCTGCTGCTCGATGCGCTGCGGCCTGCCGCCTACATGCCGGTGGATATCTCGCGCGATTTTCTGCTCGATGCCGCCAACGAGCTGGCCGCTGAGTTTCCGGCGATCGCGGTGCACGCCCTCTGTGCCGACTACTCCCGCGGACTGGAGCTGCCCTGGTGCCCCGAAGAGCTGCCCCGTGCCGCCTTCTTCCCCGGCTCCAGCATCGGTAATTTCGAACCGGCCGAGGCGCGGCAACTGCTCGGACACGTGGCCCGGGCACTGGGCCCTGGCGGACAGTTGCTCATCGGCGTCGACTTGCAGAAGGACCCGGATGTTCTCAACGCCGCCTACAACGACGGCGAGGGGCTCACCGCCGCATTCAACCTTAACCTGCTGGCGCGCATCAACCGCGAACTGCAGGCCGACTTTGTCCTCGACGCTTTTCACCACCACGCCTTCTACAACGGTGCCGAGGGGCGGATGGAGATGCATCTGATCAGCGCAAAGTCGCAGTGGGTCGAGGTGGCGGGCAGCCATTTCCAGTTCGCCACCGGCGAGGGGATCCACACCGAAAACTCCTACAAGTACACCATCGAGGGCTTCCACAAACTGGCCGCCGCGGCCGGCTTCGTCCCGGTGCAGGTCTGGACGGACAAAGACGATTTGTTTAGTGTGCACTGCCTTCGTGTAGTTTGACGGGAGAAGGCAAGGCAATGGCAAGCGCGAGCTGGAACGGTGTAGTGATCGCCGAGAGCGACGACATCGTCATGGTTGAGGGCAATCTCTACTTTCCGCAAGCGTCGATCACCGGCGACTACTTGCGCCCCAGCGAAACCACCACCGAATGTAACTGGAAGGGCACGGCGAACTACTACGATGTCGTCGTCGACGGCATGACCAACCCCGACGCCGCCTGGACCTACCGCGAGCCCAAACCCAAGGCGGAAAAGATCCGCAACCGCATCGCCTTCTGGCACGGTATCGACGTCCAGCTGTAACAATCCCCCGGATTCCGCTGCGCGCCATCCGGGCTACGGCTTTCTCTCGCCAAGGCGCCAAGACGCAAAGGGTTGAGTGTTTTTTGCTTTGCGTTCTTGGCGTCTTTGCGAGAAACAGATCATTTCGGTTCGACTTAAATGCCTGTGGCATGCCCCCCACGCCGCGGAACTGCTAGAATGGCGCCCTTAATACCTTAGTAGATGTAGGTCGGATCAGCGGCCCCGCCGCGTAATCCGACGATACGTACGACCAACGAACGAGATTTGGCAAACAAGAGCATGACCCACTACACCGGCAAGAACTCCGAAAAACTCCTCCAGGCACTGGCCGAGCGCATCCTGATCCTCGACGGCGCCACCGGCACCATGCTGCAGAGCTACAAGCTGGAGGAGCCCGACTACCGCGGCGAGCGTTTCGCCGACTGGCCGGTGGACCTCAAGGGCAACAACGACCTGCTGGCCCTGACCCGCCCCGACGTGGTCACCGCCATCCACGACGCCTACCTCGACGCCGGCGCCGACATCATCGAGACCAACTCCTTCAACGCCAACGCCATCTCGATGAAGAACTACCAGATGGGCGAGCTGGCCCACGAGATGAATGTCGAGTCCGCCCGCCTGGCGCGTGAGGCGGCGGACCGCTTCGAGGCCAAAGACCCCAATAAGCCGCGCTTCGTCGCCGGCGTCGTCGGCCCGACCGACCGCACCGCCTCCATCTCGCCGGACGTGAACAACCCCGGCTACCGCGCCATCGGTTTCGATGAACTGGTGGAGGCCTACAAGGTCGCCGCCCGCGGTCTCATCGAGGGCGGCGCCGACATCATCATGCTCGAGACCATCTTCGACACCCTCAACGCCAAGGCGGGCGTCTTCGCCCTGGAGACGGTGTTCGAGGAGGACGGCGTGCGCCTGCCGGTGATGATCTCCGGCACCATCACCGACGCCTCCGGCCGCACCCTCACCGGCCAGCTCACCGAGGCGTTCTACAACTCCCTGCGCCACGCCCAGCCCCTCTCCATGGGCCTCAACTGCGCCCTCGGCGCCAAGGAGCTGCGCCAGTACCTGGAGGAGATGGCCACCCTCGCCGAGTGCCACACCTCGGCCCACCCCAACGCCGGCCTGCCCAACGAGTTCGGCGGCTACGACGAATCCCCCGAGGCGATGGCCGCGGAGCTGGGCGACTGGGCGAAGGACGGCTTCCTCAACATCATCGGCGGCTGCTGCGGCACCGGCCCGGAGCACATCAAGGCGATCGCCGAGGCGGTCAGTAAGCACCCGCCGCGCAAGCTGCCGGAGCTGCCCAACGAGTGCAGACTGAGTGGCCTGGAACCGCTCAACATCGGCCCCGACTCGCTGTTCGTCAACGTCGGCGAGCGCGCCAACGTCACCGGCTCGGCTAAGTTCAAACGCCTGATTCTCGAAGAGCAGTACGACGAGGCGCTCTCCGTCTGCCGCGACCAGGTGGAGGACGGTGCGCAGATCGTCGATGTGAACATGGACGAGGCGATGCTCGACGGCGTCCACGCCATGACCACCTATCTGAACCTGATGGCCTCCGAGCCGGACATCGCCAAGGTGCCGGTGATGATCGACTCCTCCAAGTGGGAGATCATCGAGGCGGGCCTCAAGTGCATCCAGGGCAAGGGCGTGGTCAACTCCATCTCCCTCAAGGAGGGCGAGGAGCAGTTCATCCACCACGCCAAGCTGCTGCGCAAATACGGCGCGGCGGTCATCGTCATGGCCTTCGACGAAACCGGCCAGGCCGACACGCAACAGCGCAAGCAGGAGATCTGCGCCCGCTCCTACGACATCCTGGTGAACACCGTCGGCTTCCCCGCCGAGGACATCATCTTCGACCCCAACATCTTCGCCGTCGCCACCGGCATCGAGGAGCACAACAACTACGCGGTGGACTTCATCGAGGCCACCCGCTGGATCACCGAGAACCTGCCCGACGCCAAGGTCAGCGGCGGCGTCTCCAACGTCAGCTTCTCCTTCCGCGGCAACAACAAGGTGCGCGAGGCGATCCACTCGGTGTTCCTCTACCACGCCATCCGCGCCGGCATGACCATGGGTATCGTCAACGCCGGCATGCTCGAGGTCTACGAAGAGCTGCCCGAAGAGCTGCGCGAGCGGGTGGAGGATGTGATCCTCAACCGCCGCGACGATGCCACCGACCGCCTGCTGGAGATCGCCGAGCAGTACCGCGGCGACGGCAGCGCTGCAGCACGCAAGGAAGACCTCGCCTGGCGCGAGCTGCCCGTCACCAAGCGACTGGAACACGCCCTGGTCAAGGGCATCGACGCCTACGTGGAGGAAGACACCGAGGCGGCCCGCCAGGAGGCCTCCGCCGCGCTGGAGGTGATCGAGGGGCCGCTGATGTCCGGCATGAACGTGGTCGGCGACCTCTTCGGCGACGGCAAGATGTTCCTGCCGCAGGTGGTTAAATCCGCACGGGTGATGAAAAAGGCGGTCGCCTACCTCATCCCCTACATCGAGGCGGAGAAGAAACCCGGCGCCAAGGCCGCCGGCAAGATCCTCATGGCCACGGTGAAGGGCGACGTGCACGACATCGGCAAGAACATCGTCGGCGTGGTGCTGCAGTGCAACAACTTTGAAGTTATTGATATCGGCGTCATGGTCCCGGCCCAGACCATCCTGGAAAAGGCCAAAGAGCACGACGTCGACATCATCGGCCTCTCCGGCCTCATCACCCCCTCGCTCGACGAGATGGTGCACATCGCCAAGGAGATGCAGCGCCTCGGCTACCAGCAGCCGATCATGATCGGCGGCGCCACCACCTCCATCGCCCACACCGCGGTCAAGGTCGAGCCCAACTACGACGAGCCGGTGGTCTGGGTGAAGGACGCCTCCCGTGCCGTCGGCGTGGCGCAGAACCTGATCAGCGAACTGCACCGCGAGAAATTCGTCGCCGGGGTCAAGGCCGAATACGAAGCGGTGCGCGAACGCCACGCCGGCCGCCAGGCCGCCACCCAGTTCGTCAACCTGGAACAGGCGCGCAAGAACAAGGTACAAATCGACTGGGACAACTACACCCCGCCCGAGCCGAAGGCGCTTGGCGTCACGACTTTCGACGACATCCCGCTTGAAGAGCTGGTCCCCTACATCGACTGGACCTTCTTCTTCCACGCATGGGAACTGCGCGGCAAGTACCCACGCATCCTCGACGATGCTGAGAAGGGCGAAGAGGCACGTAAGCTGTTCGACGATGCGCAGGCGATGTTGAATAAGATCATCGATGAGAAGTGGCTTACCGCCAGGGCGGTGGTCGGCATCTACGCCGCCAACGCTACGGAAGACGATGATGTTATTTTGTATGAGGCCAATGACGCACAGGGTGAATTGGCGCGTTTGCATTTCCTCAGGAAACAGACGAAACAGCCTCCCGGAAAGCCGAATTACTGCCTTAGCGACTACGTGGCACCGAAGTCCAGCGGCAAGCTCGACTATGTCGGTATGTTCGCCTGCACCACCGGTCTCGGTATCGATGAAAAGATCGTCGAGTTCGAAGCGAAACACGATGACTACAGCGCCATCATGCTCAAGACCCTAGCCGACCGCCTCGCCGAGGCGTGCGCCGAGTGGCTGCACGAGATGGTACGCAAGGAGGAGTGGGGCTACGGTTCCAATGAAAACCTCAGCAACGAACAGCTGATTAAGGAAGAGTACCAGGGCATCCGTCCGGCGCTCGGTTACCCCGCCTGTCCCGATCACACCGAGAAGGATATCGTCTGGCAGCTGATGGATGTGCAGGCGCAGACCGGGATCTGGCTGACGGAGAGCAAGGCGATGGTGCCTACGGCGGCGGTGTCGGGGTTGTATTTCTCGCATCCTGAGGCGCGGTATTTTGCGGTTGGGAAGATTAATCGGGAGCAGGTTGAGGATTATGCGCGGCGCAAAGGGATGAGTGTGGAGGAGGCTGAGAAGTGGTTGGGGCCTAATCTTGGTTACGACGTATAGGACATACTAGTGCTGCGGAGGCCATGGATGGCCGTGAGCAGTGTGACGTATAGGAGAAAAATAGATGGTCAATCTTCGTGCACTTAATATCCTCCTGCATGACACCCCGGGAACCATCGAGGCCTATGCCGCAGAGGTTGGTCTCGACTCGGCTGTAGCCAAAGGATTGTCAATCCTGCTCATCGCCAACGACGGCAACCTCGCAAGCCTCTCGCCACGCCAGCGCGACCACTACGACAAGGTGGTGTTGCCGTTGTTGGAGGAAATTTAGTCCCTCCGACTCCTGATTTCGTTGGCTGGAGGATGGGATAAATAATATCTATTTCAGACAGAACGAGCCGTAAGGGATACGGCATTGCCGTATAGAGGGATCTATGCTATTTATAGAAACATCACTGTTCACACGAGATATCGCTGATTACCTTAGCGACGACGAATACACGGGTCTCCAAGCCCTGCTAATGGAACACCCTGATGCGGGTGTGATAGTTCCGGGCAGTGGAGGGGTCCGCAAACTCCGCTGGGCGGTGTCTGGTAGAGGCAAGCGAGGCGGTATACGTGTGATCTATTACTGGAAGTGTGCCGATGACGAAATTTGGATGCTCACCCTCTATGCGAAGAATGAGCGTTCCACCATACCGGCCCACATCCTAAAGCAGATTGCCGAGGAGATCGGAAATGGCTGAGCGAGACATCGGAACGGAGATCCTGGAAGGGATTCGGGAGATCAAGGCACACAAGGCCGGCAAGGTTAAACTCCATACACGAGAACTCAAAGACCCTTCTTCAGCACAGGACATCCGTAAGAAGCTGGGTCTCTCCCAGGAAGCCTTTGCCGGACTTATTGGTGTCAGCATCCGTACCTTGCAGGATTGGGAGCAGGGGCGTCGAAAACCGACAGGGCCGGCGAAGGCACTATTGCGCATTGTGGAGAAGCATCCTGAGGTGTTGCTGGATGAGGCGAGCTGAATGGACTGCGTGATTTGCAGACACGGCGAAACCCATCCCGGCCACGTTACCGTGACCCTGCAGCACGGTGAGTCCACCATTATCTTCAAGAACGTCCCCCGGAAGTCTGCGAGAACTGTGGTGAGTATTATCTTAGCGATGAAATCACCGGCCAGCTGATGGCGCGTGCCGAAGTGGCATTGCAGCATGGGGCTGAGGTGGAGATTGTTAGGTTTGCGGCATGAAGAGGTGTTTTAAGGGCTCTGACCCCTTAAATCTGATGCGTACCAGGGAGAGCAGATAGTTGGAGAGGTGGGACTGGATCTCGTTCTTGACCGCGACAGTACGCGCCTCAATGGTGCGTTGCAGGTGGTGCTGTTGCTGCTGGACGAACAGGCGCTCAAGCGTAAAGGCGATCACCAGGACAGCAATGGCGATGCCGAATGGCAGGAGTCGCCAGAAATGGCTGGTCACTTGGCGCTGCGGTTGCCCGGCGGCGGCAGCGGGTCTTGTCATCATACCTCGTCCCCTGTTGTGCGGCGGTGTCACTTTCGCTTCCCTGTGAGTGTTCTGTTCCCTGTTCGAAAGGGCGCAGCACACGCCGCAAGACGGTGGTCCAGTGGTGGACGGGAGATGATTCGCGTGGCGGGAAAGGGGGTGAGTGCAGGCGCGCAGTTGGCGAACGACAGGCTCACAGACTGTCCGGCGGCCCCGCTGTCATAGGATACGCTCCCGTAGACCGGTGACTTTGCGTCCCCGCCTTTCGGCGAGTTTGCCTTTTTTAGCATAGTGTGAACCGTATCACAGAAATTCTCAATGGCACAAGATACAGCTTCCTGACGCCGATCGGGCACGGTGGCAGGGCAGGCGAGCCTGGACGGCAGTGCTGCCGGCTATCCGGGTCGTGCAAGTCTAAATAATAAGTTAAAGGGGTCAGAGCCCTTTAATTCCTATCCTCTCTGTGATACTTTTCCCTGAAGCTATCAGTCCCGAGACGTGCCATGCCAAGAAAACCCCGCTTCTTCCTCCCCGGTTTGCCGGTCCATATCGTACAGCGCGGCCACAGTCGTGAGCCCGTGTTCTTCGATGATGACGACTATCGGGCCTATCTGCGCTGGCTGAAGGAGGGCGCCGAGCGCTACAAGGTCGAGATTCATGCCTATGTTCTGATGACCAACCACATCCATATTCTTGCCACGGCGGGTGACACGGAGGGGATCACGCGGATGATGCAGTATGTCGGCAGGTGGTATGTTCCGTACATTAACCGTACCTATGGCAGCAGCGGTTCGATCTGGGAGGGGCGTTACAAGGCCAGCCTGATCCACGACGAGGAGTACTTGCTGAGCTGCATGCGCTACATTGAGCTGAATCCGGTCCGGGCGGATATGGTGCGTTCACCAGCGCACTATCGCTGGTCCAGTTATCGTCACAACGGCCAGGGCAAGGGGGACGATCTGATCACCCCGCATGCGCTCTATCTGGCGCTGGGGAAAACCCTGCCCACCCGCCTGACGGCGTACAAGGCGCTGTTCAAGGCCCATCTGGATAAAGGGGTGCTGGACGACATTCGCTCTGCGTGGCAAACGGGTACCCCGCTGGGAAACGATTTTTTCCGGCAGAAGATTGAGGCCAAGCTAAAGTGCAGGGTGGGGCAGGCAAGGAGGGGGCGGCCAAGGAAGCTGAGTGGTAAGGCGGAATGAGCCCCGGTTTGCTATTGCCCTACCGGCAGCAATTCATCCCTTTGTCCCCTTCGCGCTAACGGCTTTTACATTGCGCATCTATGTAGTGGATCGGTGATTCCTACATTGCCGCCGGGCGTGGTAAACTAAAACGCTTTCCTCCAAGCCAAGCGCCGTGAGATGACCCGTTCAACCACCGCCCGCATTCGCGAAATCCCCTACAACTACACCTCTTTCTCCGACCGGGAGATCGTGATCCGTTTCCTCGGCGAGGAGCAGTGGCAGCGCCTCAACGTGTTGCGCGGCGAGCGGGTCACCGGCCGTTCGGCACGGATGCTGTTCGAGGTGCTGGGGGATATGTGGGTGATCGTGCGCAACCCCTTCATCCAGGATGACCTGATCGAGAACCGCAAGCGCTGGGATTCACTGGTGCATGCGCTGCACCACCGGCTGGATCAGATCGTTGCGCGCGCCGATGGCAACGAGGAGGCGCTGGCGCTGGCCGCCGCCGCGCGCAAGGCGGTGAACGAGTTTGAGCAGTGGTTGCCGCGGGTGGCCGAGCGGCGGCAGAAGGTGGCGCGGCGGCTGTGTCGGGTCACCCGGCGCGACAATATCCAGTTCGACGGCCTGGCGCGCGTCTCCCACGTCACCGACGCCTCCGACTGGCGGGTGGAGTACCCCTTCGTGGTGGTCAACCCCGACAGCGAGGAGGAGGTGGCGGCGGTGGTGCGCGAGTGTATCAAACTCGGGCTGACCATCATCCCCCGCGGCGGCGGCACCGGCTATACCGGCGGTGCGGTGCCGCTGGATGCCGATAGCGTGGTGATCAACACCGAGAAGCTGGAGCGGATGGGTGAGGTGAGCAAGCGCTCACTGCCGGGCGTGGAGGACGAGGTAGCGACGATCAGCGTCGGTGCCGGCGTGGTCACCCGGCGTGTCTCGGAGCGGGCCGAGGCGGCCGGTTACGTCTTCGCGGTGGACCCCACCTCGCAGGATGCCTCCTGCATCGGCGGCAATATCGCGATGAACGCCGGTGGCAAGAAGGCGGTGATGTGGGGCACCACGCTGGATAACCTTGCCTCATGGAAGATGGTTACCCCCGAGGGGGAGTGGCTGGAGGTGGAGCGGCTGAACCACAACCGGGGCAAGATCCATGAGGTGGAGCTGGCGGAGTTTCGTATCAGCCGCTACGCCAGGGATGGCAAAACGCCGACGGGGGAGCCGGCGATCCTCAAGATCCCCGGCGAGCACCTGCGCAAGCGCGGCCTGGGCAAGGATGTCACCAACAAGTTCCTCGGCGGCCTGCCGGGGGTGCAGAAGGAGGGGTGTGATGGTCTCATCACCTCGGCGGTGTTCGTGCTGCACCGCATGCCCGGACATACCCGCACCGTCTGCCTGGAGTTCTTCGGTGCCGATCTGCGCCGCTCGGTGCCGGCCATCGTCGAGACCAAGGACTACCTCGATGCGCTGCCGGGGGTGATGCTGGCGGGGCTGGAACATCTGGATGACCGCTACATCAAAGCGGTCAACTACAGCACCAAGGCGCCGCGCCCCGACCTGCCGAAGATGGTGCTGCTGGCCGACATCGTCGGCGATGATGAGGACAAGGTGGCCGAGGCGGCCTCCACCGTGGTGCGCATGGCCAACGCCCGCGAGGCGGAGGGCTTTATCGCCACCAGTCCCGAGGCCAGGGCGCGCTTCTGGTCCGATCGTGCCCGCACCGCGGCCATCGCTGCTCACACCAACGCCTTCAAGATCAACGAGGATGTGGTGATCCCGCTCGACAAACTGGCTGACTACAGCGAGGGGGTGGAGCGGATCAACATCGAGCAGTCGATCGCCAACAAGCTGGCGATCATCGATGCGGTGAGCGACTACCTGCACGGGCCGCTGGCCGAGCGCCGCCGCGACAACGAGTACGAGGAGAGCGAGGAGAATACGGCAATCCTGGAGGCCAAGCGCGAGGCGGCGCTCAACCACCTGGCGGCGATCCGCTCGCGCTGGCAGGAGTATCTGGATGGTCTCGACCGTCCTGCCACCGGGTTTGTCGATGAGTGGGCGCCCGCCTTTGCCGAGCAGCTTCGTCCCGGCGATACCCTGTTTTCGCTGATGCAGCGTCAGGCGTTGCGTATCTCCTACCGCCGCGAGGTGGAGAAGCCGCTGAAGGAGATCTACAGCGGCCGTGAGCTGGAGGGGATCCACGAGCGGCTCGATGCGATCCATGCCGAACACCGCACCCGTCGCCTGTTCGTCGCCACCCACATGCACGCCGGCGACGGTAATGTGCACACCAATATCCCGGTCCACTCCAACGACTACGCCATGCTGCACGAGGCCGAGCGGGTGGTGGAGCGGATCATGGCGCTGGCCGAGTCGCTCGGTGGGGTGATCTCCGGCGAGCATGGCATCGGTCTGACCAAGATGCAGTTTCTCGCCCCGGATGTGGTCGAGGCCTTCACCGCCTACAAGCATAAGGTGGATCCGGAGCAGCGCTTCAACCGTGGCAAGCTGCTGGCCGGTTCCGGGCTGGAGAACGCCTACACTCCCTCCCTGCGGTTGTTGCAGCAGGAGGCGCTGATCCTTGAGGCGAGCGATCTTGGCGAGCTCAATGACATGGTCAAGGACTGCCTGCGCTGCGGCAAGTGCAAGCCGGTCTGCACCACCCATGTGCCGCGGGCCAACCTGCTCTACTCGCCGCGTAACAAGATCCTCGCCACCGGTCTCATCATCGAGGCCTTCCTCTACGAGGAGCAGACCCGGCGCGGGATCTCGGTGCGCCACTTCGATGAGATGAACGACGTGGCCGATCACTGCACCATCTGCCACCGCTGCCTCAAGCCCTGTCCGGTGAACATCGACTTCGGCGATGTCTCGGTGCTGATGCGCAACATTTTGCGCGCCCAGGGTAAGAAGCGGCGCAACATCGGCACCATGGCCTCGATGGCCTTCCTCAACGTGACCGATCCGGCCACCATCAAGCTGATGCGCAAGACCTTGATCGAATGGGGCTACGCCGGCCAGCGACTCGCCCATGGCCTGTTCAGGCGCTTTGGGCTGCTCGGCAGCAGCAAAAAACGCCCCAGGGCGACCACCGGCAAGATGGTCGTCAAGGAGCAGGTGATCAACTTTATGAAGCGCCCCATGCCCAGCGGCCTGCCGAGCCAGACCACCCGCGCCATGCTCGGGCTGGAGGATGACAAGGTGGTGCCGATCCTGCGCGATCCGGGTGTAAGCAGCGAGGAGTCCGATGCCGTCTTCTACTTCCCCGGCTGCGGCTCCGAGCGACTCTTCAGCCAGGTGGGATTGGCCACCCTGGCGATGCTCTACGAGACCGGCGCGCAGACGGTGCTGCCGCCCGGCTATCTCTGCTGCGGCTATCCGCAGAGCTCGGCGGGGGACGATGTCAGCGGCAAGCGGATCTCCACCGACAACCAGGTGCTGTTCCACCGGGTGGCCAACACCCTGAACTACATGGACATCAAGACGGTGATCGTCTCCTGCGGCACCTGCATGGACCAGCTGCTCAAGTACCGGTTCGAGGCGATCTTCCCCGGTTGCCGCCTGCTCGATATCCATGAGTACCTGATGGAGAAGGGGATCACCACCGAGGGCGTCGCCGGCCAGCACTACCTCTACCACGAGCCCTGCCATACGCCGATGAAGCAGCACAACGGGACCAAGGTAGCCGCCTCGTTGCTGGGGCAGGAGGTGCGCCTCAACGATCGCTGCTGCGGTGAGGCGGGTACCTTCGCCATCTCCCGTCCGGACATCGCCACCCAGGTGCGTTTCCGCAAGGAGGAGGAGCTGCGTGCCGGTATCGCCGGCTACACCGGCGAGCAGCGCACCGCCGGGGAGGTGAAGATCCTCACCTCCTGCCCCGCCTGTCACCAGGGGCTCTCCCGCTATACCGAGGCGACCGGACTGGAGAGTGACTACATCGTGGTCGAACTGGCCAACCGCGTGCTGGGCGAGCAGTGGCAGCAGCAGTTCATTGAGCGCGCCAAACAGGGCGGTATAGAACGTATCCTGCTGTAGGAGCGGTCGTCCCGGCCGCGACTATTTCCACCTGCCGCGGCGGAGACCGTCACTCCCACCGCATTCTCTACCTCTGTATCGTCAAACGGTCTCTTCTGGGCTAGGATGAGTAGCATAACAACCAGAGGAGTCTGTCCATGAAAAAACGTATGTTGTCCCTTCTCGCTGCTACCTCCATCGGGGTGATCGGCTTCGGTCCCGCGCAGGCCGAGGAACCGGTGATTATACCGATCAAGCGCCTGAGCATGGAGATGGCACAGCAGATCGCCCAGGCGGCGGTCGAGGCGTGCCGGGAAGAGGGGGTGCAGGTGGCGGCGACGGTGATCGACCGCGGGGGTCATCCGCAGGCGGTACTGCGTGATGTGCTGGCTATGGATCTGACCCTGACCATTTCGCGCCAGAAGGCCTACACCGCACTCTCTTTTAATAGTCCTACTTCAGCCCTCGAGGGGCGTTTCGAGGGCGCCTACGCGGTGCCGAAGATCGATGGCCTGGTGATCAGTGCCGGTGGCCTGCCGATCACCGCCGGTGGCACCATCCTCGGTGGTGTCGGCGTCAGTGGTGCCCCTTCCGGTGAGATCGATGAGAAGTGTGCCCGCGCGGGTATCGACGCGGTCAGCGCCGATCTGGAAATGTCTGCATTTTAAAGAGAGATTAATTATGTATCTGAAAGACAAGAGTAATGGCGATTTGGTGGAAGTGCTGGATACCGAGACATTGTTCGATCCCAATATTGCCGAACTCAAGGGGCGTTACCACGCCGGCGAGGAGATGCAGGATGCCGCCACCTTCGCCAAGGCGGATCTCATTTTTCCTTCGGGGGAGAGCCTGCCCAGGTGCTGGGTCGACCCTGCCTACAAGAGCTGAGTTGGCCTCTATCCGTTAATATAAAGGGCTAATGTCGTGCAGTTAGGGAGATAGTTCGATCTTTCGGTAGGAGCCAGTCCTCTGGGCGAAATTCGCCGAAGGGACTCGGCTCCTACACAATAGCGAAACTGCTTAACTGATCGGCATTGGTCACAAGGTGCCGTCTGCCTATCTGGCGCCGTCGCTCAGAAGAGCGGTTTGACGCCCTCTTCGCTACCCACCAGCACGACATCGGCCGGCCGCAGGGCGAACAGGCCGTTGGTCACCACGCCGGTAATGTTGTTGAGCTTCTGCTCGAGCTCCACCGGTTTCATGATCTGCAGGCGGTGGACGTCGAGGATCACATTGCCATTGTCGGTGACAAAGCCCTCGCGATAGACCGGCTCGCCACCGAGCTTGACCAGCTCGCGGGCGACGTAGCTGCGCGCCATCGGGATCACCTCGACCGGCAGGGGGAAGGCGCCGAGCAGGTCGACCACCTTGGTGTTGTCGACGATGCAGACGAACTTCTTCGCTACCGCGGCGACAATCTTCTCGCGGGTCAGTGCGCCGCCGCCGCCCTTGATCAGGTGGGCGTGGTTGTTGGTCTCGTCGGCGCCGTCGACATAGACCGAGATTTCATTGACGGAGTTGAGGTCGAACACCTCGATACCGTGGCCCCTGAGACGCTCGGCGCTGGCCTCGGAACTGGCGACGGTGCCCTTGATGGTACCCTTGATCTCGGCCAGGTAGTCGATGAAGAAGTTGGCGGTGGAGCCGGTGCCGATACCGATGATGGTGCCGGGCACAACGTGTTCCAGGGCGGCGCGGGCCACCGCCTGTTTCATTTCATCCTGAGTCATAGCCATGGAAGGAGTATCCTCTTGTCATTATTCGTTGCAATGGCGCCATTTTAGCAGCAAGCGAGCGGATCAAGCCACAGAGGTCAAATGATGGGCAGCGCACATTTCAGGAACATGGTTTCTTCCTCCGTGTACCCTGTGCCCTCTGTGGCAGAAAATACCCTCCTCTCCGTGATCATCTCTCGAATTTGGCGGGTATCCGGGTTATGTTATGCCGATGTTAAGTGACTATATCAAACGTATCCTTACCGCGCGGGTCTACGATGTCGCAATCGAAACCCCGCTGGAGCATGCCGTCTCACTCTCCGCCCGCCTGAACAACGCCATCTGGCTCAAGCGCGAGGATCTGCAGCCGGTCTTTTCGTTCAAGTTGCGCGGGGCCTATAACCGCATGGTCAATCTGACCCAGCTCGAGCGTGAGCGCGGGGTGATCGCCGCCTCTGCCGGTAACCATGCCCAGGGGCTGGCATTGTCTGCCAGCCGTCTCGGCATCGATGCGCTGATCGTCATGCCCAAGACCACCCCGGAGATCAAGGTGCAGTCGGTGGCGCGGCGCGGTGCCCGCATCACTCTGCACGGCAACACCTATAACGAGGCAGCGGAGTATGCCAAGACCCTGGCAGTGGAGGAGGGCAGAACCTTCGTCCACCCCTACGACGACCCTGATGTGATCGCGGGCCAGGGGACTATCGCCATGGAGATCATGCGCCAGCATCATGGTGCGCTCGATGCGATCTTCGTGCCGGTGGGCGGCGGCGGGCTTATCGCCGGTGTTGCGGCCTATATCAAGTACCTCTACCCCGATATCAAGATTATCGGTGTCGAGCCGGAGGACGCCCCCTGCATGTACGAGGCGCTGAAGGCGGATGAGCGGGTGGTGCTGGATCAGGTGGGGATCTTCGCCGATGGCGTGGCGGTGCGCCAGGTGGGCGAGGAGCCGTTTCGCATTGCGCGCAAGTATGTGGATGAGGTGATCCTGGTCACCACCGATGAGATCTGTGCCGCGATCAAGGATATCTTCGAGGATACCCGCTCCATCACCGAGCCGGCCGGGGCGCTGGCGGTGGCCGGGGTGAAGAAGTATGTCGAGCGCGAGGGGTGCAGCGGCAAGGCCTTTGTCGCCATCGACAGCGGTGCCAATATCAATTTCGACCGCCTGCGTCACGTGGCCGAGCGGGCCGAACTGGGCGAGCGCCGTGAGGCCTTGTTGGCGGTGACCATTCCCGAGCGCCCGGGCAGTTTTCGCCAGTTCTGCGAGACGCTGGGTCAGCGGGCCATTACCGAGTTCAATTACCGCTACACCGACAGCAGCGAGGCGCATATCTTTGTCGGTGTGCAGCTGGCCGGTGGACAGAAGGAGAAACAGGAGCTGCTGGCGCTGCTTGAGTCACGGGACTATCCCTTGCTGGATATGAGCGACAACGAGATGGCCAAGCTGCACATGCGCTATATGGTTGGTGGTCGTGCACAGGCGGAGCATGAGCGGCTGATCCGTTTTGAGTTCCCGGAGCGGCCGGGCGCGCTGCTGCGCTTTCTCAACCATATGGGGCAGCACTGGAATATCAGTCTGTTCCACTACCGTAACCACGGCGCGGCCTATGGCCGAGTGCTGTGCGGCATCCAGGTTCCTCCCGGTGAGAATGATAAATTCGATGCCTTTCTTGAGCAATTGGGCTACCGCTCCTGGGAGGAGACGGATAACCCGGTCTATCCGCTATTCCTGCGTTAGGGGTAGTGCTGTTTTGTGATAATGGTCATGGAAATCCCTGATTTTTTATGCGTTAATGCCATTCCATAATAAACCGGTGACACTCTCGGGCCTTCTTCAGGTGGGGTGAATCATCCGGGTAAAATAGAGCAGAGGGGGACGTAATATGGCGTCAGTGAGAAAGAGACCCGACATTATCGTGATGCTGGCGATTCTCATCGGCACGGGGGTGCTGGTAACCGAATTGACCTTCGGCAACACGAGTGAAGAGCGCCCGGCGCAGGTGCAGGGTCGTTACTGAGTTTCAAACGGGAAAAAAGTTTCAAATTTCAAATTTCAAGGTAACTACTCGCCCCCTTGACGCAGTTCTCTATTCCCGGTCATTGTGCGGCGGCCATGGGCTGCCCTATATGTCGCGATCCGGTAAAACCCCATGGGACTCTTGCCAAGCCGCCAAGCCGCCAAGCCGCCAAGCGCGCAAAGAGAAACAAGTCCTTTCCTGGCGGGCTTGGCGGCTTGGCGAGAGTATTGGGTAGGGGCATAGGGCGTGCCCTGTGTACAGACCGGGGACATGGGTAACACATTGTTCGGAGAGATAGGTAACACCTTTTAGACTGACGGCATGAGGAACATCGGGAGGTGACCCATGCCCT
>JAPHTQ010000005.1 GCA_026196275.1 Gammaproteobacteria bacterium | reverse complement strand
GGCGATGTTCGCCTGCTCGCAGGCGAACATCGCCCCGGTACGGCCGAAACCGACGGCGATCTCATCGGCGATCAGGTGCACACCGTGGCGGTCGCACGCCTCGCGCAGTAGTTCCAGATAGCGCGGGTCGTACATGCGCATGGTGCCGGCACACTGGATCAGTGGCTCGACGATCACCGCGCAGGTCTCATCGGCGTGCTGCTCCAGTGCCCGCTCCATGTGCACGAACATCCGCTCGGCCACCTCGCGGCAGCTCTCCCCCTCCTCGCGGTGGTAGCAGTCGGGAGAAGGGACGGTGATCGCCTGCATCAAGAGCGGCTCGTAGGTGGACTTGTAGAGCGCAACATCGCCTACCGCCAGGGTCGCCAGGGTCTCACCGTGATAGCTGTTGGAGAGGGTGATGAACTTGGTCTTGTTGGTCTTGCCAAGGTTGCGCCAGTAGTGGAAGCTCATCTTCAGCGCCACCTCCACCCCGGAGGAGCCGTTGTCGGCGTAGAAGCAGTGGTTGAGTCCCTCCGGTGTGATCTGCACCAGCCGCTCGGAGAGCTCCACCACCGGCGCATGGGAGAAGCCGGCGAGGATTACATGCTCCAGTTCATCCAGCTGTTGCTTGACCCGCGCGTTGATACGTGGATTGGCGTGGCCGAAGATATTGACCCACCAGGAGCTGATGGCGTCGATGTAGCGCTGGCCGTCAAAATCCTCCAGCCAGACCCCCTCTCCGCGTCGGATCGGGACAACAGGCAGGGTCTCGTGATCCTTCATCTGCGTGCAGGGATGCCACAACACAGAGAGATCACGTTGCATCCAGTCACGGTTATTCATCATCTCACCCAGTAATCGATTGCTATACCAAGAAAGACCGCCATGCCGAAATAGTGGTTGTTGAGAAAGGCCCGGAAGCTCAATTTCGGATCGCGATCACGAATCAGATATTGCTGATAAAGACCAAAACAGGCAGCCGCCAGCAGGCCGAGCAGAAACGGCACACCCAGGCCAAAGCTCAGGCCACCCGCCGCCAGCAGCGCCAGGGTCAGCAACTGCATCAGGCCGATACCCAGCCGGTCAAAACGTCCCATCAGGATCGCCGCCGACTTGACCCCGATCTTGAGGTCATCCTCACGGTCACAGATGGCGTACATAGTGTCGTAGGCCAGTGCCCAGAAGATATTGGCCACAAAAAATAGCCAGATGTTGGGCGGCAGCTCACCGGCCTGTGCCGCATAGGCCATGGGGATGGCCCAGCCAAAAGCGACGCCCAGATAGGCCTGCGGCAGGTGGGTAATGCGCTTCATGAACGGATAACTGGCGGCGAGGAAGGCACCGGGGATCGCCAGCAGGATGGTCAGACGGTTCATGGCCAGCACCAGCGCCAGGCTGATGAGGCTCAGCACCACGAACACCCCGACCGCCTCGATGGGCTTGATCGCCCCGCGCGCCAGCGGCCGCTGCTCGGTGCGGCTGACGTGGGGGTCAAACTCCCGATCGGCAAAGTCGTTAATGGCGCAGCCGGCCGAGCGCATCAGCACGGTGCCCAGCAGGAACACCACCAGCACCAGCGGATCGGGCCACCCCTCGGCAGCGATCCACAGGCCCCAGAGCATCGGCCACAGTACCAGATAGATGCCAATGGGCCGGTCCAGGCGGGTCAGCAGGATATATTCGTACAGACGTTGTTTTATCAATGCAGCGGTCATGGCCAGGTCAGGGTTGGCGGTTAAAACGGCACAGTGTAACGGGTTTGACAACGAGTCTCACCCTAAGTGATGAGTTCAAATTATGGTAGGGTACCTTGCACGAAAACAATGAGAAAGGGTCACCCCATGCGTGCCATGAAATCCGGGCTGCTGCCCACCCTGACGGGCCTCCTGCTCTCTCTCCTGCTCACCGCCTGCAGCGATTCAGAGCAATCCAGTGGCGGCCATACCGCGCAACCACCAGCAGAATTGCAACCGCTCCGGATCCTGCGCCCGCGCAAGGTGGAAGGGGTTGGCTATCTGCCGCGTCAAGGGCTGCCGCAGACCGAGGAGCTGGCCCTGCTGGAGCGCTTCGCCCGGCAACACGGCATGAGTCCGGAGTATGTTTACGCCGACGGTTACGACGAACTCATTCCCCGGCTGCTCGCCGGCGAGGCCGATATCATCGCCGCCAACCTCACCGTCACCGCTTCACGCAAGCAGCAGATCCATTTCACCACGCCCGTTGCCTATGTGCGGGAACAGATCATCGCACGCAGGGGGGAGGCGCCGGAGAATGCTCACGACCTCGCTGGGCGCAGCGTGGCAGTCCATGCCGCCGACTCTTACCATGAAACCCTGCAGACCCTTCTCGGTCAGCGTTTCCAGCCGCCATTCACGATCCAGCTGGTGGACGAGTCGATCCCCACCGAGGTGATCCTGCGCGGTGTCGCCCAAGGTCGCTATGATCTGGCCGTAGCTGACAGCAATCTGGCAGACGTTGTGCTGGGTTACCACGACGATCTGCAGGTGGCGTTCAGCCTCGGCTCAGTACGCTCCATCGCCTGGGCGATTCACCCGAACAATAGCTCGCTGTTGACGCAACTGAACGACTTTCTTGGCAAACACCACCTCGCCTCGGATGAGAAGCAGCTGCACCGTGATGATCTGAAGAAGATCAAGGAGCGCAAAGTCCTGCGCCTGCTTACCCGCAACAACGCAGCCACCTATTTTCTCTGGCGCGGCGAGTTGCTGGGATTCGAGTACGAGCTGGCCCGACGCTTTGCCAAGGAGCACGATCTGCGGCTGGAGGTGATTGTCCCCCCCGGACGGGACGCGTTGATCCCCTGGCTCAAGGAAGGGCGCGGTGATCTCATCGCCGCCTCCCTGACCGTCACTCCCGAGCGCGAGGCGCAGGGGGTAACCTTCTCCCGGCCCTACCATCATGTCTCGGAGATCGTGGTTACCCGCAGTGACGATAACAGTCTGCAGTCACTACAGGATCTGACGGGGCGAACCATAGTAGTACGTCGCAGCAGCGCCTACTGGCAGAGCTTGCAGGCGCTCCAGCAAGAGGGGATTGAGTTTGTGCTGCAGGCCGCTCCGGAACAGCTGGAGACCGAGGAACTGATCAACCGGGTGGCCAGTGGCGAGTACGACCTGACCGTGGCCGACAGCCACATCCTGGATATCGAACTGACCTGGCGCGAGGATATCCAGGCGGCCTTCCCACTGGGTGAGCCACGTCCCCACGGTTGGGCGGTTCGCAAGGAGAATCGGCAACTGCTGGCAGCCATCGACCGCTTCCTGGAGAAGGAGTATCGCGGCCTGTTCTACAACATCACCTATAAAAAGTACTTCAAGGATCCCAAGCGCATCCTCAGCCATGTCGAGCAGCGGGTCGACAGTGCCAGTGCGGGCGCCCTCTCGCCCTATGATGAGCTGGCACAAAAGTATGCCCGCCGCTACGGCCTCGACTGGCGGCTGGTGATCTCACAGATGTTTCAGGAGAGCCGATTTGATGCCACTGCCAGGTCGTGGGCAGGGGCGCTGGGGCTGATGCAGGTGTTGCCACGCACCGGCAGGGAGCTGGGGCTGGAGAACCTGCGCGATCCGGAGACGGGGCTCCATGCCGGGGTCAAATATCTGCACTGGCTGATGCGCCGCTTCGAGCCGGAGCTGCCCATTGCCGAACGCACCTGGTTCGCCCTGGCCGCCTACAACGCAGGGATCGGTCATGTGCGCGATGCACGCCGCCTGGCGCGTGAACTGGGGCATGATCCGGACCGCTGGTTCGACAACGTGGAGCAGGCAATGCTGCTGTTGGCCACCCAGCGCCACGCCAGGAAGGCCCGGCACGGTTACGTGCGCGGCCACGAGCCGGTCAATTATGTGCGCCAGATCCGCAACCGTTACCTAGCCTATATCAAGCTCAAGCAGCGTGACACCCCGGCACAGGTCTCGCGAAACGACGTGACACATCTGATGCCGAACCCTGCCGTCGGGCGAAAGGCTACTTCTGCCCCGGCGAGCGGATCGCCCAAACCACGATAGCCACCAGCACCAGCAGAATGATCAGTTCGATAAAGAGCATACTTTCTCCTCTTTGAGATACGGGGCCAGTGGCCGGAATGAGGCGGCAATATCGAACCAGCCGTGCAGGGCAATCGGCGGTATCCCCTTCCCGGGCCACGCCAGCGCCGTCAGATTAAGACCGCTAACCGGGAAAAAGCTTTCCACGGGTTCCATGCCTGACTACTTGCCGTGGAGGTAACGGCGATCATCAAAGGAGCCGATCCAGTCCGGGCGAAACAGCACCATGCTGGTGGCCAGCATGCCGGTAAAGAACGCCTCGGCAAAGATTATCAGCGGCGCAAAGGGGAGGTAACGATAGTAGATATCATCCCAGCTGTAACCACCGCAACAGTTGAGCAGAAAACTCGTCACGGCAACCAGCAGCCCCATGGTCAGCGCGGCACAGAAAAAAGCGTTAAACAGGGTGTAGACAAAGAAGTGCTTCGGCAGGTAACGCTGGGAGAAACGGTAGATCGCGTAACTGAACAGTACCGGTCCGCCACCCATCATCAGCGCGTTGAGCGAATAGCTGAACCACTCGATATTCCCGTAGAGTCCCTGCCCCACCAGCACCAGGCTGAGCGAAAAGAGGGCAAACTGCCAGCCGAACATCAACATCAGCAATGTCGCGCCAATCAGGTGGAAATTCATCCCGGGGCGGATCCCCGCTTTGAGGCTCCACAACACCATCAACGCCACCGTGGCACCAAGCAACACGTTCAGATTTTCCTTGCTGCGCAGCATGTGCCAAGGCGCACTGTAGATCGCCCAGCCCATCAACAGCAGATAGAGCAGGTGCGCGCCCCAGTAGAGCTCTCCGGAAAACAGCGTGGCAGGAAAGTTCATCGTTCGAGTGAAATCGCGTTAACTAAACGGTTCAATTATGACAGACAACTGTCTCATTCCCAGCACCAGCGTGGAGCAGGCCAGGCCAACCGTGCAGTACCTGCGCAAACACAAACGGCGCCACCGGGCGCCGTCATCTGTGCAGGGAGTGCCCTACCGGTTGCGATACAGAAAGCTACTTATGCTTGCTCCGGTAGTCGGTAATAGCAGCCTTGATGGCATCCTCAGCCAGCACCGAACAGTGGATCTTCACCGGCGGCAGTGCCAACTCCTCGGCAATATCACTGTTCTTGATGGTAGAGGCCTCGTCCAGGGTCTTACCCTTGACCCACTCGGTCACCAGCGAGCTGGAGGCGATGGCCGAGCCGCAGCCATAGGTCTTGAAACGGGCATCCTCGATCACCCCGCTCTCGTTGACCTTGATCTGCAGACGCATCACATCGCCACAGGCCGGAGCCCCAACCATACCGGTGCCCACTGCTTCGTCATCGTTCTCCAAATTACCGACATTACGCGGATTTTCATAATGGTCCATGACCTTGTCGCTGTATGCCATGTCTATACCTCCCGGACGCCTGGCGTCACATTTGGCAGAAGATCTGGAAAACCCTGAACTTGCCGGGTTATTCCTGAGTATTTTAGTCAACTATATGAGACCACGGATGCCGTGTCAAGTCTTGCCGGTGCTACGAAAGAGGTACGTCTTTTGACTAGATACTTGAACAGTCCGGCTGGCGTTGTTCATGGTAGCCGTTGCGCTGGCAATAAAGCAGAAGTTCGTGCAGCAGCAGATTGATCTGGCGTTTCTCATCACGCAGATAACGCCCTCCGGGATCAACCTGATAGCGGGCGGGAATGCGATGGCAGCCCTGATAGGCCGCCACCTCAACCACCTGGGCATCGTGGTAGGTGCGTAGTTGCATACGCAGGTCCGGCATCCAGACCCCGTCGATGAAAAACGGCTTGTTCAATTCGACGATGGTCGTGTAGGCGCAACGCTCAAGGATCAGGAGCTCCAGTGCCTGCTGGCTGCCATCTTCGGGCATCAACACATAGCGGTCGCCGCCCGCTTCCATCTCAGGAAGCAGTTGCTGCAGCAGGCGGTAGTTCTCCTCGAAAACCCACATCGGGCTGCGTGGCGAGGCGTGTACGATAGTATGCGTCATGGAGTGTGTTGTATTTCCAGCTTCGACATGCAGGTGTCACCTTACCACAGGCATCTACATCGATAAGAATCGGCCGATCCATTGGCGCAAAATCATGCCCGTCACGGGTCTCAATATCGGAAGGCAGATGGCGCCCCGGAGAGGATTCGAACCTCTGGCCTTCCCCTTAGGAGGGGGACGCTCTATCCAGCTGAGCTACCGGGGCAGATGCTTGGCGGTACTACACAAGCGCGCCATTCTAGCAGCCTGTCGGACTGAGGGAAACCGAAGCGGCGAAGAGGCTGTCCGGCTCAAGTTTTCCACCGGTCTTAGCCCGGACAGCACCGTCATGCCCATCCGGCAGAAAAACCCAACTCAAGTAACTTTGTGATTTTTATGGTTTTTTGCGCCCAGAGCCCCGATCTGCTATAAATACTCTCTTGCCCGCGAGACGGAGAAGCATCAACTGCCGCCGTCCGCACTCAATATCAGCCGGTTACATCCCGGCTGCCTCATGCCGCAGCGCATGTCCGTTTAACCAGACAGAAGCCAGAACCAATGACGAGATCCTCATCCGCAGAGAGAAAGATTGACGTCAGTTGGGTAACCGACACGGAAAGTGCAACTCGACGTTTTCAGGTATTTACAGAGCGGCAGCTGGAGCAGATCCCGCAGCTCGAGAAATTGAGCGATGAACAGCGCTTTACCATGCGCGTAGTGGCCAACGTGCTGCCGTTCCGGGTCAATCGGTATGTCATCGATGAACTGATCGACTGGGACAACATCCCGGACGACCCCATGTTCCAGCTCACCTTCCCGCAGAAGGAGATGCTCTCGCCGGAGCAGTACGAACGCATGGCCGATCTGTTGCGCCGCAGCGACGACAAGGCCGAGATCCGTGAGCTGGCCAACGAGATCCGCCAGGAGCTCAACCCTCACCCTGCCGGGCAGCGTGAGATGAACGTGCCGTTGCTCGATAGTGAGCGTCTCGATGGCATCCAGCACAAATACCGCGAGACCGTGCTCTTCTTCCCCAGCCAGGGGCAGACCTGCCACGCTTATTGCACCTTCTGCTTCCGCTGGGCGCAGTTCATCGGCGACAAGGAGCTGCGCTTCTCGGCCAACGAGGCTAGCAAACTGCACCGCTACCTGCAGACGCACACCGAGGTGAGCGACCTGCTGATGACCGGCGGCGACCCGATGGTGATGAAGACCAAGCACCTGGAGGGCTACCTGCGTCCGTTGCTGGGGCCGCAGTTCTCGCACATCCACAACATCCGCATCGGTACCAAGGCGATCTCCTTCTGGCCCTACCGCTTCATCAGCGACCCGGACGCCGAAGGGCTGCTGGAGCTGTTGCGCGAACTGGTGGCCCGAGGGAAACAGGTCGCGATCATGGCCCACTTCAACCACTGGAAGGAGCTCAGCACCCCGGCCGCCCAGGAGGCGATCCGCCGCATCCGCGAGACCGGCGCCATCATCCGCAGCCAGTCACCGCTGATCGCCCACATCAACGACGATGCCGATGTATGGGCAAAGATGTGGCGCCTGCAGAACAACCTCGGCGTCTACCCCTACTATATGTTCGTCGAGCGCGACACCGGTGCCAAGCGCTACTTCGAGGTGCCGCTCTACCGGGCCTGGGAGATCTACCGCGATGCGATGAAACAGGTCTCCGGTCTGGCCCGTACCGCACGCGGTCCGTCCATGAGTGCCGGCCCCGGCAAGGTAGAGGTACAGGGGGTTAGCGAGGTCAACGGCGAGAAGGTGTTCGTGCTACGCTTTATTCAGGGGCGTGATCCGGAGTGGGTGCAGCGCCCGTTCTTTGCCAAATATGACCCCGAGGCCACCTGGCTGCACCAGTTGCAACCTGCCTTCGGCGAGGAGAAGTTCTTCTTCCAGAAGCAGTATGAAGCGATGTGCGAGGAGGCGATGCGGCAGACTGATTAAGGGGGCTGGTCGAAATAATATTTACATTCGATCGGTCCGTTGCCGCAATAGGGCCGCACAGGGTAAACCTGTGCGGCCTTTTTTGTTACCGCCCATTTGCAGTCATCCGACAAATGGATTAAACAGTATCCATCACCAGGCCAACCCCGATGACACCAGCAAATGATTGAAAACACCATCACCAGCAAAGCCGACCTGCTCTCCGTCCTGCACCGCAATCACCCCCTCTCGGACCGCCATCTGGGCGAGATCCTCGTTGAAGAGGAAGCTCTCAACGAGGAGCAGTTGCAACACGCCCTGGCTCGCCAGCAGAAACAGCCGGGGGTACATCTGGGCGATATCCTGGTTGAACTCGGCTACTGCGGTCGGGAGCAGATCACCGCCGCCCTCTCCCGCAAACTCGGTATCCCCTACGTCAAGCTCGGTGAGTTCGAGATCCCGCCCCAGGTGCTGCACCTGATCCCCGAAGATATCGCCCTGCAGCACAGCGTGCTGCCACTGGCCAAGCACAACAATCGCCTGATCATTGCGATGGAAAACCCCCTCAACTGGGAGGTTATGGAGCTGCTGCGCTTTCACACCAACCATAATATTGACGCCGTCATTACCTCCAGCGCCGAGATTAGCAAGGTGCTGGACAAGTACTATCTGCAGCACAGCGAGGATACCCTCGCGCAGATGAACGACGAGGTGGAGATCGTCGCCGAGGAGAACCAAAAACAGGACTTGGCCGTCATACAAAACATGGCCAAGGAGGCACAAAAAAAACCCATCGTTCGTCTGGTCAACGCCCTTATCACCCAGGGGATCCAGCACCACGCGTCCGACATCCATATTCGTCCGGGCAAGGAGCGGGTCACTATCTACTACCGCATCGACGGCAAACTACGGTTCTCACGCTCATTGAGCCGCGCTCTGCTGCCGGCAATCGTCAGCCGCATCAAGATCACCGGTCGTATGGATATCGCCGAACGCAGACTGCCGCAGGATGGACACAGCCGTGTCCTCACTGAAGGCAACACCGTCGATTTGCGTATCTCCATCATGCCAACGATCAACGGCGAGAGCGTGGTGATCCGGATTCTGGACAAGCGGATCGGACTCAAGCCGCTGGATGATCTCGGACTTGGCCTGGAGGAGACCAAAAAGATTCGTCAGCTGATTGGCCGCAGTTACGGCATGCTGCTGGTAACCGGCCCCACCGGCTCAGGAAAATCCACCACCCTTTATGCCGTGCTCGAGGCCATTCGCGAACGCAACCCGCACATCATCACCGTCGAAGATCCGGTGGAATATGACATGGAGGGGATTGAGCAGATCCAGATCGCCTCCGGTATGGGTTACACCTTCGCCGAGGCATTACGGCATATCCTGCGCCACGACCCCGATGTGATCATGGTGGGTGAGATCCGTGACCTGGAAACCGCACGCATCGCCAACAAGGCGGCGCTCACCGGCCACCTGATGCTCAGCACCCTGCATACCAACGATGCTGCCAGCACCGTCACCCGCCTTATCGACATGGGGGTAGAGCCCTACCTGCTCAGCTCCACCCTGCTCGGTGTGATGGCGCAGCGACTGGTGCGTCTCAACTGCCCGCTGTGTCTGACCGAGGAGCCGGTCAATGATGAAGCTCGCGAACTGCTTGGACTGACAGAGAATGAAACTTTCTACTACGGCAAAGGCTGCACCAGCTGCAATAACACCGGCTACCACGGCCGCAGCATGGTCTGCGAGCTGCTGGTGATCAGCCCCCGGCTCTCCAGCCTGATCAACCGCGGCGCCAACAGCCAGGAGATCAAGCAGGCGGCCCTGCAGGAGGGCATGAAGAGCCTGACCCTTAACGCTCTGGAGCTGGCCCGGCAAAAACGGACCTCGATCGAAGAGGTGCTATCGGTGCGGCTGGAATAGGACGCAGACTATTTTTCAGATTTGCCATAAACACAAACGGCCCCGAATGGGGCCGTTGTTTATTCCCGCCGCCTGAGGTGACGATTACAGGCGGTAGTTCGGTGCCTCCTTGGTGATCTGCACATCGTGGACGTGCGATTCGGAGAGGCCAGAGTTGGTGATACGAACGAACTGCGGCTTGGTACGCATCTCGTCGATGGTGCAGCAGCCTGTATAGCCCATAGAAGAGCGCAGTCCGCCGAGCATCTGGTGGATCACCGGCTGCATCGAACCTTTGAACGGGACGCGGCCCTCGATACCTTCGGGGACCAGCTTGTCCTGCTCGGTACTCTCCTGGAAGTAACGATCAGAGGAGCCCTGGGAGCCACCCATGGCGCCAAGAGAGCCCATGCCGCGGTAGGACTTGTAGGAGCGCCCCTGGAACAGTTCGACTTCGCCCGGCGCCTCTTCGGTACCGGCAAACATGGAGCCCATCATAACGCTGTAGGCACCGGCGACGATGGCTTTGGACATATCACCGGAGAAACGCACACCGCCGTCTGCGATCAGCGGCACGCCGGTACCTTCAAGCGCCTCGGCAACATTGGAGATGGCGGTGATCTGCGGCACGCCGACACCGGCGACGATACGGGTGGTACAGATAGAGCCGGGGCCGATACCGACCTTGACCGCATCGGCACCAGCTGCCACCAGGGCAAGCGCCGCTTCGGCGGTGGCGATGTTGCCGCCGATGACCTGCAGCTCGGGGAAGTGTTTCTTCACCCAGGCGACGCGGTCCAGCACACCCTGGGAGTGACCATGGGCGGTGTCGACCACCACCACGTCAACCCCGGCGGCGACCAGCGCCTCGATGCGCTCATCGGTGCCGGCACCGACACCGACCGCGGCGCCGCAGCGCAGGCGCCCCTGGTCGTCCTTGCAGGCATTGGGCTTGTCGGTGGCCTTCTGGATATCCTTGACGGTGACCATGCCGCGCAGGCGGAAGTTGTCGTCCACCACCAGTACCTTCTCGATACGATGTTCATGCAGCAGCCCCTTGACCGTTTCGCGGTCGGTGCCCTCCCTGACGGTCACCAACTTCTCCTTGGGGGTCATGATGGTGGAGACCGGCCGGTCGAAGTGGGTCTCGAAGCGCAGGTCGCGACTGGTGACAATACCGACCAGGTCTTCGCCATCGACCACCGGCACTCCGGAGATCTTCTCACGACGGGTCAGCTCCATCAGCTCGCCGACACTCATGCTAGGCACCACCGTGATCGGATCCTTGATTACGCCGCTTTCGAACTTCTTCACCGAGCGGACCTCAGCGGCCTGCTGCTCGACGGTCATGTTCTTGTGGATGATGCCGATACCCCCCTCCTGCGCGAGGGCGATGGCCAGGCGGCCTTCGGTAACGGTGTCCATCGCCGCTGAAACCAGGGGAATATTCAAGGTGATCTCGCGGGTAAGACGCGTGGTAAGGTCGACATCCTTGGGCAGCACGTTGGAATGCGCCGGGACCAGTAGTACATCGTCGAAGGTAAGGGCTTCCTGAGCAATTCTCATAGATATAGGTATCCGCGCTATCTGTCGAAGTGGATAAACGGCTAATTATAGAGTTTGACGCGCCGCCGGTAAACTGGCTAGTCTAAGTCAGTGTACTGCACCCTAATTAATGGCGGTGCAGCACACACTAGGTTACCCGGAAAGGGTGCCGCCAACATGGAAGTCAGGCCTGCCAGGCCCCGGTTTAGGTTGGATCCCCCCAAAAAAATCAATGCAGATCACCATCGGAGGATATCCATGAAAAAGATCATACTTGCCGCTTCTCTACCGTTACTACTCGCCGCCTGCGCCTCAAACGGTGGCGGCAGTGCCGCAGCCGATGATGCGGCTGCGGCCATTGCCGCCGCTGAGTCAGCACGCAGCCAGGCAGCATCGCTCGGATACGAGTGGCGTGATACCGCCAAGTTCATTGCCAGTGCCCAGAAAGCTGCAGAGGCCAAGGAGTATAACAAAGCGGTTACCCTGGCCGGCCGGGCCGAGCGTCAGAGTGTCTACGCGGTGAAGCAGCACTCCGATCAGGCAGACGCCGCTGCTATCAACTGATAGCCGGGCACACCAAAAAAGCCGCCACAGAGTTGTGGCGGTTTTTTTTGTCCAGTACTTGCCCCCCCGCCACGGCACCACATCTGATAAACTTGCCCTATGTCGAGCAGCGAAACCAACTCCCCCCGTCCCTTACGCGAGATCTACACCGTTTCGCGACTCAATCGCGAGGCGCGGGCTGTGCTGGAGGGAAACTTCCCTCTGCTCTGGGTGGAGGGGGAGATCTCCAATCTGGCCCGGCCCCGTTCGGGGCACATCTACTTTTCGCTCAAGGATGAGTTCGCTCAGGTGCGCTGCGCCATGTTCCGTATGCGGGCCATGCATCTCGGCTTCACCCCGAAAGATGGCATGCAGGTGGTGGCCCGGGTACGGGTCGGGCTGTATGAGCCACGTGGCGACTACCAGCTGGTGGCGGATCACATGGAGGAGGCAGGCGACGGTGCCCTGCGCCGCGCCTTCGAGGCGCTGAAACAGCGGCTGGAGAAGGAGGGGTTGTTTGAGGAAGCTCGCAAACGGGCGTTGCCGATCATGCCGCGGCGGATCGGCGTAGTCACCTCCCCCAGCGGCGCGGCCATTCGCGATATCCTCACGGTATTGAAACGACGTTTCCCCACCATTCCGGTGGTGATCTATCCGGTGGCTGTGCAGGGTGAGGGAGCCGCTAATGCGATCGCGGCGATGGTCCGCCAGGCCGGTCGACGCGACGAGTGCGATGTACTTATCGTCGGTCGAGGCGGCGGCTCGCTGGAAGATCTGTGGGCCTTTAATGAAGAAGCGGTGGCCCGCGCCATCTACGACAGTCCCATCCCTGTAGTCAGTGCAGTGGGCCATGAGGTGGATTTCACCATTGCCGATTTTGTCGCCGATGTGCGGGCTCCTACCCCCTCTGCCGCCGCCGAGTTGCTCAGTCCCGACCGCGAGACGTGGCTCAGCCGCCTGCAGCGGGTGGAGAATCGCCTGACACAGCTGCTGCAACAGCAACTGCGCCAGCGCCACCAGCAGCTGGCCTGGCTGGGCAAGCGGCTCAGGCACCCCGGACAACGGCTGCAGGAGCATGCCCAGCGGCTGGATGAACTGGAGTTGCGCCTGGGCCAGGCCGAGCGCAATCTGCTGCGACACCGCAGGGCACAGCTGGGGACCCTGCAGGCACGGCTGGCACGGCACAGCCCGGTCAGTCGGCTGGCTCAACTGCAACAACACCGGCAGGAGCTGCAGCGGCGCCTGTACCGGGCAATAGGGTTTCAGCTGCAGCAGTTACAGCAGCGACTCGCCTCCCAGGCTCGCGCCCTGGAGACCGTCAGCCCGCTGGCGACCCTGAGCCGCGGCTATGCCATTGTCACCGAGGCCCAAACCGGTAAAGTGTTACAACGCAGCGATGAGGTAAAGCTGGGCGATACCATCCTTGCTCGACTGCGCCAGGGCCGATTGCTGTGCCGCATCGAGGAGATCGAAAATGAATAGTCGTCTGTTCACTCTGCTACTGCTGGTTACATTCTCTTCTTTCGCCCGGGCTGAACCCATGCCGCGCGCTCTGCCGGTTCCAGGCGGCATCGCCATTATCGAGCTGGGTACGGCCGGGGACAAACCCTCGGCCTACTACAGCGACAAACCGGTGATGGTGAAACGCCAGGGCGAGGGCTGGGTAGCACTGGTAGGCCTGCCCCTCTCGGCCAAACCGGGCAATCACACCCTGCGCCTGGCCGCCGTTGGGGGCAAGATGCAGACACGTCGCTTCAAGGTGACCGACAAGCAGTACGAGGAGCAACACATCACCCTCAAGAACAAGCGCCAGGTCGACCCCTACGCCGATGACCTCAAGCGCATCCGCCGTGAACAGGCACGCAGCCGCAAGGCCTTCGCCAGTTGGGATGC
>JAPHTQ010000048.1 GCA_026196275.1 Gammaproteobacteria bacterium | reverse complement strand
TTGAGGAAGGATAGATAGGCTTTGTAATCTGCCTCTTCGTGAAAACACGCTTCACGGTTGTTGCCACGCTGTATGACATGCTGGGCACATCCAGGCAGAGAAGTGGACCCCAAAAATTGGACAGCACGATAAGTGCCTCCTCGGGTTATGCCGCCTCCCTGACGGTGTCTTGGTAATACACACTGTCCGGTGTCCGTCTGTCAAGCGACTGATGCCGCCGTTCGCTGTTGTAGAAGACAAAGTACCGGCTTAGCGAATCGCGGGCATCTCCGATGCTGTCATAGGCCTTCAGATAGACCTCCTCGTACTTCACGCTGCGCCACAGACGCTCAACGAAGACGTTGTCGACCCAGCGGCCCTTGCCGTCCATGCTGATTTGGATGTCGTGCTGCTTGAGCACATCGGCAAACTCCTCGCTCGTAAACTGGCTGCCCTGATCGGTGTTGAAGATCTCGGGCGCGCCGTGATTCTCAATGGCTTCTTCCAGCGCCTCAATGCAAAAGCTCGTGTCCAGCGTGTTCGAGACGCGCCAGGAAAGTACGCGCCTTGAGTACCAATCCATGACGGCCACCAGATAGATAAAACCGCGGGCCATCGGGATGTAGGTGATGTCGGTCGCCCACACTTGGTTCGGACGGTCGATGGTGAGCCCCCTGAGCAGGTACGGATACACCTTGTGCGCCTGGTTGGCCAAGCTCAGGTTGCGCTTCGGATACAGCGCCACCAGCCCCATGGTGCGCATCAGGCGCTGTACGCGCTTGCGATTGACCCGGTACCCTTCGTCCTCAAGCCAGTCCCGGATACGACGGCTGCCGTAGTAGGGATGCTTAAGGTGGCACCGGTCAATCCGCCTCATCAGCTCAAGCTCTTCCTCACTCACCGGCTCCGGTACGTGATAAAAGGTCGAGCGCGGTAGCGCCAGAAGCTCGCATTGGCGGCTGACTGGCAACGGGTCCGACCGGTCTACCATTTCTTTCCTCTGGGCCCGTGAATCCGTTCGAGCCCGCGTTCTAAAAAATCATTTTCCATCGTCAACTGGCCAATCTTGGCATGCAGCGCCTGGACCGCCTCTTCCGTGTTCTCAGCCTTTTTGGCCCCCTTGCCGAAGACATCAGGGGCGCCACCCAGCAGTTGCTTCTTCCACTCGGTGATCTGGTTGGCGTGGACATCGAACTTCTTGACCATCTCTGCCATGGTCAGGTCGCCCTGAATGGCCGCCAAGGCTACCTTCGACTTAAACTCAGGTGAATGGGTACGTCTCTTTCGTGTCATTGCTTCTCTCCACTGCTTGTTGCTCATGATGGAGGAAAGCACTTATCTTCGTCCAGTTACTGTCTAGCCGGTGGGGTCCACCTCTATTCTGCCCTGGCACCATCTACAGATACAAGAATAAATCTTTCAATTAATGCACCGTATAAGAAAGATCGTACCAGTAGCTATTTGCAGTTGGATCTGGATGTTTATTTGCCCAAGGTTCCTTGAAGTCTTTTACATGAATCCCTTCATCATCCCAACGCACTCTAATTCGAAGGCGAGGGTCTTCTTTTAAAAACGCTTCTTCAGCCCAAATTGTTTTTATAAATTTCCAATCCGCTTTTGCATTAGTTGTTTTAATAAAGCTTAGAATTTCATCATAACCCATGTGTCTCACAGGCTTCCTATTTGGGAGAATGTATTCAGCTATTGAAGGGCTTGCGAATAGAAGTGAGCTTATAAGACCAAAAACAAATGCAATAGGCTCGACATCCTTACCGGCTATCCAGATTAATCCTGTCACCAAGGCCAGGACAAAGAATATGCCTGCAATTACCCTCAAAGCATGGGCATATTCTTTAACCCATACAGCAATTCCGATTGCTTTCTTATTTTTCCTAATGGTGTCTATGTCCATTTCTTTTTACACATAACGCCGCAAATCACCGGAAGCAAAAAGCAGAGCGAGGAACGAGCGGCGCTTTTTGCTGTCCGAGTGAATTTGCCTTGTTATGCATTTAACTCCTGCCAACTATTTGCAATGAAAAGCCAATTATAAGGAAGCTCACTCCAAGGTATTCAAGTGAACGCCAAAGAATCGACAGTAATTTTTCGAGAGCCGCGCTTTTATCCCTATTTGTAACAACCACTTGATCATGGCGACTGAAAAATGGCTGTTTTGGAACCCCAAAGATGAATATCAGCATTGCCCCCAAAATATCAAGTGTAAGGCCAATGTTGGTAATGTCCATCGTTAGGGTTTTAATGATGCTCATTTGTTAACATCCACCTTTTCTCTATTAACCTTTCCACACTTATAAGCAACTGCGCTTGCGCTTGCATCGTTATACATATTGGTATGTATCGTTTCTATCACGATATAATCTGCTCCGATTTCTGCTGCCTTTTCTCTTGCTGCCTCAATGGCTGCGTTTTGGTTCCATTTTAGTGGCGTCCCGATAAATCCAAGCTCTTCATAGTCGCATTGCGGCTTTTCCTTGAATAGGACTTTTACGTTAAGTGGGTCTACTGGCGGATATGCCTTGCCCGTCATCGTGACATGAGTTGCACAACCAGCAATCATCAGAACACTCAAAACTAGCACTGCACTACGGATCATTGTTTTCTCCTTTTATGCATAACGCCCGGCTCTGGGGCTGCATGGAGCGCAGCGTAATGCAGTCCCTAGCAGCCGTTTGTTAGGTGCTCCCTTGCTCGCCGAGAGAATTAACACGGATAAAAAGACTTGGCTGCATCCTTTTTTGTATTCACCATAAAGTCAGTATCCTTAAGCGACTTTTCGATCAGCGCTTTTTTGTTTGGGATATGTAGAGTGGGCACTGAATCCATTGAGTCTCGAAACTTTGGTAACTTATCCCAAAGATCCTTTATCTGCTTTTTGAACGTTTTTGATTGGCAGTTAATAATATCAGATTTTTCCGTGTACTCTGGATATACAACTATAACCGGCAAGCCCAAT
Organism: Gammaproteobacteria bacterium; assembly: GCA_026196275.1. GTDB lineage: Bacteria > Pseudomonadota > Gammaproteobacteria > Thiohalomonadales > Thiohalomonadaceae > JAPHTQ01. Next base: position 48,322 of record JAPHTQ010000048.1, on the reverse strand, counting down.
GTATTTATTCCGTAGTCAATTTCTTCACGAATCGCTTTGGAGCTTTTTGTCACAGAGCTTAAGAATAATATTATGTTCTTAGATTTACTGAGTCGTTCTCTAATTCTCGGTTTTAAAGTTTTTTCCCAATCACTACCGTCCCTTACATTGTAATTTTTATTGTGGGAATCATTAAATGGAAAGTCTGAATCCTTTCCTTTCCATGCTCTAAGCATGCTGTAGCTTACAAAATCTTTAGTTGCATGAGCGCCTAGACCACCTTCAGTGAATGGCTCACTGACGTAAAACGCTGAATAATTTCCGTTGCGATATGCCATCTCTTCTCCTAATTCTATAAGTCTCGTTCTTGGAGCTATTTTTAAAGCCCATTGTTGGACGATTTAATATCAAGTAAATTAATAGTATCCATTTTCTCTGGATGAATAATAATAGTTAGCTTTGCTGGATATTTGAATCGCATCTCACTAATCCTGAATGTCCAAAGCATGATCTTAAGCAAGTCTTCATCACTGATATTTTTGTGCTCTTTAATCCGCGTTATCCCTGATCCAAAAATCGGGACAGAAACGCTTTTTTGTGCATAAATTCTATTTACCCTGTCCCAGAAGTTAATAAGAAAGCTGAGGTATTCCGGCATCGTTAACCGAGCTCGGTTTTTATCGTCAAATTTCGAAAAAGCTGTTAACAGATACTCTCCATATACACAAATGGCGCCAATTTCGAAACGTTTCTTTTTCCCGCTCTTTCTCTCCGGATTTTCGCCAACAACATCATCATCTTCGAAAGGATAGCTTTCGATATGACGATCAAGGTCAACAACTGAAGTGTCAAGATGGCTATTAATAAATATGCCGTTCAGTGAGTTACTAGATATAATCTTGTCATCCACTTGCGTATCTAAATATTCATTAAATGCTATGACTTTAAAATCAGGCTGCTTAAATATATCCCCTGTTTTTATCGTGACATCACTTCCCTCGATATTAGTGTGAATCTGCTGCAAGTTGTTAGATCTAACCCACAGAGCCACATAAACGAAAAAAAGCAGTATTAAAAATATGCCCCCGACCGCGAGCTTACAATCTTTGGGTATCTCAACAAATATAAATGCAAGCGATGCCACTACACTTATTACAGAGACAACTTCAAGAAATTGCCTGAAAATTCTCTTATCCAGAAAACTTACCTTTGCCAAAGGCTTTCTCCCTTAATTATGCCAGCCTGATCTCGGCTGATACCATTTACACCTAACGCCTTTGGTCAGCCGACGAGGGGAGCGCTAGCGACCCGAAGGTCGGCTGCACCAAAATGTTATGTTTTATTTTCACTTGGAGTTGGATCATTGCTGATTTCTTCAATAATTTGGAAATTAATCTGGCCATTTGGTAAACGTTTATTTACTACTCCAAGGGTTGCTTTCCCTTTCTGCGAAACAAAGAACTTTCCTATTTGGCGGAGATACTCGATATCATCACTTGGCGGAAGAAGGGATAAAAGTTCAGTACCAATAACTGTAAACTTCCACATTGGCAAAGATACTTCAGACTTTATTTCACCCCTCTTTAGAGACAATATGAAGGAACCATGTAATAAGTAGTCTTCTTCTATGTCAGGTGTTCTAAACAATCTAATCCTGAGATCAGTTGGGTATAGCACTCCAAGCTCACCTAGTGCGAAATGATCTCCTGGGACTATTGAACGTTGTTCCTCAAGCCATTTCTTATCTTTTATCCCGATTAGCGACATGTGATGATAGCGAAGTGCAAGCTTGCAAACCTTTTCTATCTGTGTTGCATCTTTTTTCGTAAGATTCTTCAGGAAATCTAGTGTTTTTAATGAATATTGACCTGGTCTTTTTATCTCACCGGCCAATATCCTCCCCCAGATTTCCTGCATCTGTTCAGATGAAACATCTTGAGCTGAATTGAAAAACCTAGTAATCCAATCTTCGTCTAATTCTTCATTAGGAACATCATCTGAGTTTGCTAGCTCAATAGCAGCAGCAGATGTTACGCTTTCAATGTTGCTCTGTCTTTTTCTTTCTTGGTAATCTACTCTAAGAGCAGCCCTTTCTCCTGAACTAGATGAGTCAAGAACCAAGGTTTTATCTTCAGGTTTTTGCCATACTTCAACTTGCCCATTATTATATGTAACAGGTAATTGGTGTTTGTCAGCAACCTCATGCAAAGCATTTGATATAGCGCGTATTTCTTTTGCTTTTGCCTCTGCATTTTTAGCAATAATATAGGGTTGAGAAACTGCGCCAACACCTGATGATACCACCTCAATTAACTTTGTAAGTGGTTGACTTAGTCCTGCCAAATCCTTTATTTCCATTGACTACTCTTCATTTATTTTTTTAAACATAACGACCGAATCAGCCGCCGCTTTTAGCGGTCGGCTGAATTTGCTTGTTAGTTTCTGGCGGTATCACGTTGCTTTCCTGTTGGGTGACTTCTGTGGTTTTTCCTAAAGCAACATAAGCCGTATACCCAAGCTGGCCAACAGAATATAGAACGGCGATCAAAGCCAACACTTTTGCTGGCAACGACTCTAAAGCCCTGTTTAATTTGGCTGGCCAGTTCGATCTCGCGGTAATTAGCTTTTTTGTCTGTAATTTATGGAATACTGACTTGAAGAAGTAAACTTTTGACATGGTTGATTTGTGAAGCTTTATATATTCCTTTCTCTCGAAAGCTTCTACTTCTTCGGCGCCTGTGAGGAAATCCCTAGACTTGCCGCCGTTAAGCTCCATTAGATTTGGCATCTTTGGATGATCAACGTAGTCCTTGCCGTACATTTCCGATACCAGTGAGGACAAATTGTACTTTTTTGAATCTTCGACTTTAGGTGGGACTTTCTGGGTTAACACCCGATAGCGATGCTCAAGCGTTTCGAAGCCAAAATTTATATTGGTCATATTCCAATGCAACCAATAATGATCTTGGTGCTCTTGAACGAATTTATAAAAGTCCTCGAGCATTACTGCCTCGAGCTCATCGTAATGACCGTCAATCTCATCACGAGATATTTTCTTTATTTCAGCTATCAGGTGAATTGAGAAGCTATGCATTGTGGAACTTCCCACATGCAATACGGCAATCGAAGTAATTCTCGGTGAAAGGCCTTCGATATTATCGTTTAGATTTTGACAGGAATAGTGAATCACCAATAATGAGTTGATGTTCTTTGTCAAAAACTTAATTTCTTCATTAACTCTCATCTATTAATGGAGCTCCTATTGGAAACTAACATGCAATGGAAGGCACCCCCTCCCCTTGCCAATGTTCCTATATTTATTAACATTTCCTACATATAGTAACTTGTTTAATATATATAGGAACCTATATACAGGTTCCTATATCTGCCACCCTAATCGCAATGCTATCACGTCTCGGTCAATTTTCTGCGAGCCCTTTCCCAACCACACGTGATTCCAGTCCCATTGACACCACATCGCTATAGGGCAGTTCCCACAGTTTGTGGCGTGGACGCCATATCCCGCCGGCTTGTTTAACCTTTTCTCGCAGGTCAGTTTCCCAATATTCTATTCGCAAACCAAGTCGTTGACTGTGATATTGATGCTGGTCAAGTTTATCGTCTGCTGCGGGACTGCACGTTTCACTTTCCTGTTCGATGAGTTCTATGGTGGTGTACCTTTTTCCTGTGTTCTGATCCAACCTGTAGCGTACACACACCAGGCGCTCCCCATATTTTTCTGTCAGGTGTTTAGTCCCTTTTTGTCCAGGCCGCAGCGTAGTGGTGATTCGCATGACGTCAAAATCCTTTTAAATTTATCAACGGACTCTTCACCCCCAGCGGCCCCTTGTTCATTACGTGGGTGTAGATCATGGTGGTGCGTACATCCTTGTGCCCCAGCAACTCCTGCACGGTGCGAATGTCGTATCCATCTTCTAGCAGATGAGTGGCGAAACTGTGTCGCAGGGTGTGGCAACTGCCATGTTTGTAGATCCCGGCTGCCTTGATGGCCTTTTTGACGGCACGTTGCACCGATGACTCGCCAAAATGATGGCGCCTTCTCTTTCCCGAACGTGGGTCGATGGCGGTGTCCGGCGCCGGAAAGAGGTATTGCCATCCCCATTGCCGGGCGGCATTCGGGTACTTTCTCTCCAGCGCATGGGGCAGGTAGACCTCGCCGTAGCCTGCGGCGAGATCCTCGGCGTGGAGCACTTTCGCCACGGCCATCTGTTGGCGGATCGGCTCGACCAGGGCCGGCGGCAGCAGGGTTACGCGGTCCTTGGCGCCCTTGCCGCTACATACGATGATCTGGTTGCGGCCGAATTCGATATCCTGAATACGCAGGCGCAGGCATTCCAGCAGTCGCAGTCCACCGCCGTAGAGCAGGGCGGCGATCAGTTTGTGCGTGCCTTCCAGTTGCCCGATGAGGCGTTCCACCTCGTCGCGCTCGAACACGCTGGGGAGGCGCTCAGGGCGCTTGGCGCGGGTCAGGTTGTCGAGATGTAGCTCTTCGCGGTTAAGGGTCTGCTTGTAGAGAAACAACAACGCGTTGAGTGCCTGATTCTGAGTCGATGCGGCGACATTGCGCTCTACGGCCAGGTGGTTGAGGAAGGTGGTGATTTCGGCCTCGCCCATGTCATTGGGGTGGCGCTTGCCGTGAAAGAGGATGTAGCGCCTGGCCCAGTCGATGTAGGCCTGTTCGGTGCGTATGCTGTAGTGCCTGCGGCGAATGTCATCGCGCAGTTGGCCAAGCAGCTTCGAGTTGCCGACGAGCCGATCGGTGTTGATGGGGTTACTGCTGTGTTCTGGTGGTCTCCTTGAACGCATGGAAAACGCATCCTTGTGTTTATCTCCTTCACAGCATGGTAATGGCTTGTTGCGGCACAGGCAAGCAGGCCGGTTTGTGCAGGGTTCGTGGCTAAAGAGAGTTCCGGGGACGGTATACTTATTTCATGCTTGGCAGAAAGACTGTTTTGATTAGATAGCGGCCCTTAGGCAATCCTCTTCTGAATGCCCGTTATTGGCCGCAAACTGATCTCATCGATACACTCTTACCTGTGCTGACAAATGCAAACTCGCACGACACCTTAGCGGTAATACCGTGCCCCCTCAATCAAGCATACCGTTAAGATGCGCCGCTACGCTGCGTGCCAGCGGGCCGAGTTCGTAGCCGCCCTCCAGCATGGAGACGATGCGGCCCTCGCCGTAGTCGAGCATCACTTTTTTCATTTCGGCAGTCACCCACTTGTAGTCAGCCTCCAGCAGGCGCATTCCGCCCATTTCGTCTTCGGCGTGGGCGTCGAAGCCGGCGGAGATGAACATCAGTTGCGGTTTGAAGGCGTGCAGTGCGGGCAGCCACTTTTCCTCCACCATGGTGCCGAAGGCGGCGCCGTCGCTGCCGCCTTTTAGGGGTGCGTTGATGATGTGGTCCGACTCGGTCTCGGCGCCGCTGAAGGGGTAGAAGGGGTGGCGGAAGGAGGAGCAGAGCAGCACCCGCTCGTCATCGCGAAAGATATCTTCGGTGCCGTTGCCGTGGTGCACGTCGAAGTCGACAATCGCCAGGCGCTCGATACCGTAGTTCTCCATTGCGTGGGCCGCTCCCACCGCAAGATTGTTAAACAGACAGAACCCCATGGCCCCATGGCGCTTGGCGTGGTGTCCCGGCGGGCGCACGCTGCAGAAGGCCTGACTGCTCTTACCCTCCATGACCAGCTCGGAAGCGAGCACCGCGGCCCCTGCAGCGCGCAAGGCGGCGGTTAGGGTATGGGGCATCATACCGGTATCCGGATCGAGCCAGACGACGCCCTCTGCCGGCGCACGCTCGAAAACACTCTCGATATAGTCCCGGTCATGTACCCGGCAAAGCTGTTCGCGCGTTGCCAACGGGGCGCTGTAGTGGCGCAGTGCCATATCCAGACCGGTGGCGATCAGGTGGTCCTGAATGGCACGCAGGCGTGCCGGGGATTCAGGGTGGGCTGGCCCCATGTCATGTTTTTCACAATCAGGATGGGAAATAAATGCTATGGTCATCAGAGTGCCTGTGAGGGCCAGAAAAGTTGTGTTTATGCGAGCATGGCTTTTGCTGTCGACGTTACCATGCGCTACAACGCGATTTGTCCAATACTAGCAGCTTGCAAGGGAGTCATATATGGGTCCGCACTATCTCGATCGCCTCTTCTCTCCACGGTCGATAGCCCTGTTTGGCGCCAGCACCCGTACCAATTCAGTCGGCACGCTGGTTTACGAGAACCTGCTGAATGCGGGATTTCATGGCGAACTCTACCCTATCAATCCCAAGCATAAGGCTCTCAAAGGCAAGCCCTGTTATCCCGACATCCAGTCGATCACCCAGGCAATCGACCTGGCGGTGATCGCCACCCCCGCTGCCAGCGTACCGGAGATCATCCACGCCTGCGGCGAGCACGGCGTGCGTGCGGCGATCGTCCTCTCTGCCGGTTTTGGCGAGGGCGATGGCAAGGGAGCGGTGCTGGAGCGCAAGATGCTGGAGGCGGCTCATCAGTACCAGATCCGCATTCTCGGCCCCAACTGTCTGGGTCTTATCCGCCCCAGGGTGGGGATGAACGCCACTTTCGGCAAAAACGCCGCCCGGCCCGGCAAGATGGCGATGGTGTCGCAGTCAGGGGCACTCTGCACCGCCATATTGGACTGGGCCGAAACCCGGGATGTCGGCTTTTCGGCCATCGCCTCGCTGGGCGATGCCGCGGATGTCGATTTCGGTGACCTCCTCGATTTCCTTGCCCAGGACAACGAGACCAAGAGCATCCTGCTCTATATCGAGGGGATCCGTAACTCGCGCAGCTTCATGAGCGGCCTGCGAGTGGCAGCAAGAATGAAACCCGTGGTGGTGATCAAGGCAGGACGCCACAGCAGCGGCTCCAGGGCGGCGCTGACCCATACCGGTGCCCTCATTGGTGATGATGATGTGTTCGACGCTGCGCTGCAGCGTGCCGGTGTGGTGCGTGCGGACAGTATCTCGCAACTGTTTGCTGCGGCACAGCTGCTCTCGGCCTCACATCGGGTCAGCGGTAATCGCCTGGCAATCATCACCAACGGCGGTGGTCCCGGGGTGATGGCCACTGATCGGGCCGCCGACCTCGGCGTAAAACTGGCCGATCTTTCGGCAGCGACTTTGGCGACGCTGGAGCAAAACCTTCCGCCACACTGGTCCCACGGCAATCCTATCGACCTACTCGGTGATGCCAGTGATGAGCGTTATGCCATGGCCACCGAGGCCTGCCTTTCGGACCCGGAGATCGATGGCGTGTTGGTGATGCTCACCCCCCAGGCGATGACCGACGCGGAAGCCTGTGCCCGCGCCGTGATCAAGGCGCGGGAGAAAAAGGAGAAACTGGTGCTCGCCTGCTGGATGGGAGACGGCCATGTTCGCAGCGCCAACGCCCTGTTCGCCAAGCACCACATTCCCGCTTTCAGCAATCCCGAATCCTCGGTAGAGGCCTTCGCCTTTCTCGCCAACTACTACCGTAACCAGCAGTTGCTGGTGCAGGTACCCGGTTCACTCGGCAAGCAGAGCAGACCCGACGTCGAGGGGGCACGTCTGATCATCGAAAGTGCCCTGGCCGAACAGCGCAGCCAGCTCGCCCCCTTGGAGGCGAAGGCCCTGCTGCACGCCTTTGCCATTCCGGTCTCTGCCGGCAGTAACTGCCGCTCGGCCAATGAGGCACTGGTTGCCGCCGAAAACCACGGCTTTCCGGTGGTGATGAAGATCAATTCACCACAGCTGACCCACAAAACCGATGTCGGCGGAGTACGACTTAATATCAACAACGCCCAAGCGGTGCGTACCGCCTACCACGAACTGGTGGAGGAGGTGCGGGAAAAGGCCCCGGAGGCCGGCATAGACGGTGTGCTGATCGAACCGATGTACCACTCCCGCCATGCCCGGGAGCTGCTGGTCGGCGTCACCCGGGATCCGGTGTTCGGTCCCATTATTACCTTCGGTGCCGGCGGCACCGCGGTGGAGATCATGCGTGACCGCGCCGTGGCCCTGCCACCACTGAACCGCTTTCTTGCCAGCACCCTGATTGAGCATACCCGCACAGCCAGGCTGCTGCAGGCACATCGCGATCTCGAACCGGCCAACCTGGATGCGCTGGTGCAGGCCCTGTGCCGGGTTTCGGAGATGGTCTGTGAGTTGCCACAAATCGTGGAGATGGACATCAATCCGCTGGTGGCGGACAACCAGGGCGTACTGGCGCTGGACTGTCGCATTGTGGTGACGCACCGCACCCCTTCGCTGGACCCCTACAGCCACATGGCCATCCATCCCTACCCACACCACCTTGTCAAACAGATGCAACTGGCTGATGGCTCCAACATCACTGTCCGTCCGATCCGGCCTGAGGATGCCGAAATCGAACAGAGTTTTGTGCGCAAGCTATCTCCCCAGGCAAAGTATTTCCGCTTCATGCAGACCCTCAACGAGTTGACACCGGAGATGCTGGTACGCTTCACCCAGCTTGACTACAACCGCGAACTGGCGTTGATCGCGGTGCAGGAGAAGGGAGGCAATGAGATTGAACTGGGGGTCGCACGATATGTCATGAACCCGGACGGCAAAAGCTGCGAGTTCGCTCTGGTGGTAGCCGATGAGTGGCAACACCGAGGCATCGGCTCACAGCTGATGACCCACCTGATGGATGCCGCGCAGGAGCGCGGTTTCAACAGCATGGACGGGGAGATCCTGGGGGACAACAAGAAAATGCTGGAGCTGGTCAAATCACTCGGTTTTCACTTGCAGGCCAGCGACGAGGATCCCGGCATCATGGTCGCGACCATCAACCTGTAGCTCATCCGGCCACACGCAAACCCGCGCCCTCGCCGTACAGCAGGCAAAAAAAACCCTGCGTCGCCGCAGGGTAATTGCGCATTGCTGCGCAGGGGGGAGGGATTCAACCAAAGGCAAAACCACCAGGAATCAATCACTCATACTTGATTAGTATAGTCGGGTTTCAGAAAAATCAAGCTGGCTTGTCGAAGACAACACTCCGGCAAATGCAAATCCAGCAAAAAAGCGCTTCCTTATGATAGAATGCCCGGTTTGCAATCCCTGAACCCTTGCATGCGGTTATGTGCCGCCAGGCAAGTCCCGTAATCCAAAGGAACAACAATGAACCGGCGAATCCTGCAACTACTTCTCGGGCTACTTACCCTGCTGGCAGTGCCTGTCAGCGCGTTTGCCGCATCGGCGAACGGCCAGCTTGACCTGACCCATACCTGGTACGGGATCACGGCAGTCATCGTCTTTGTCCTGGCCTACGCCATCGTGGTCGGTGAGGAGTTTCTGCACCTGCGCAAGTCCAAACCGGTTATCGTGGCTGCCGGTATCATCTGGATGCTGGTGGGGATTGCCTACGTTTCACACGGTGATACCGAGACCGCCGGCAACGCCATCCGCCACAATCTGATGGAGTATGCCGAGCTGCTGCTGTTCCTGCTGGCGGCAATGACCTTTATCAACACCATGGAGGAGCGCCAGGTCTTCAACGCCCTGCGCGCCTGGCTGGTTAACCGCGGCTTTACCCTGCGCACCGTCTTCTGGGTTACCGGCCTGCTCGCTTTTTTCATCTCCCCGGTCGCGGACAACCTCACCACCGCGCTGCTGATGGCAGCTGTGGTGATGGCCGTGGGTGTGGGTAAACCCGATTTTATCGCCCTGGCCTGTCTCAATATTGTGGTTGCCGCCAACGCCGGTGGTGCCTTCTCCCCCTTCGGCGACATCACCACACTGATGGTATGGCAGAAAGGCATCGTACAGTTCCAGGAGTTTTTCTCGCTGTTCCTCCCCTCCCTGGTCAACTGGCTGGTACCGGCAGCGATATTATCGCTGGTAGTACCCAAAGGCTCACCGGAGGCGGCTGACGAGGTGGTTGAGATCAAAAAAGGCGGGCTGGTCATCATCGGTCTGTTCATCTTCACCATCACCCTGGCGGTGCTGGGTCACAGCCTGCTGCACCTGCCGCCGGTACTGGGGATGATGACCGGTATGGGCCTGTTGAAGTTCTACGGCTACTACCTGCGTATGTGCGAAAAGAAGGAGCTGGACTACAACATCAGCGGTCCCGAATCGTTCGAGATGGATGAGATCGCCCACATGGTCAAACCGCGGTACAAACCCTTTGATATCTTTATCAGCATGAAGCGCGCGGAGTGGGATACCCTGATGTTCTTCTACGGCGTGGTGTTGTGTGTCGGTGGTCTGGGGACCCTGGGCTACCTGGCGGTGGTCTCCGAGATTATGTACGACGGCCTTGGCGCCACCTGGGCCAATATCCTGGTGGGGCTCCTCTCTGCTATCGTCGATAACATTCCGGTGATGTTCGCCGTGCTCACCATGCAGCCGCAGATGGGCCTGGATCAGTGGCTGCTGGTGACCCTCACCGCCGGTGTCGGCGGCTCGCTGCTCTCCATCGGCTCGGCTGCCGGGGTGGCGCTGATGGGGCAGGCACGCGGTATCTACACCTTCTTCTACCACCTCAAGTGGAGCTGGGCCGTCGCGCTGGGCTACGCCGCCAGCATCTGGGTACATCTGCTGCTCAACTCACCGGCAAGCGCTGGCTAAAAAAACGGCGTTCCCGCACGGGAACGCCGTCCAATTGTGTATACCAAAATACACAGCGCAGTCACTCAACTCTCGAGTGAGCGCCACAGACAGTTACCGCCACTTTTCTTGTCGATCGCATCCAGTTGCGCCTGATGGGCCGCCAGTTCGCTCTCACTGGCAGGGATCACCTTCAGCGGACGCCGCTCAGGGGACAAACGGCGGATCTCTCCCCCTTGAGCACCTTCACTGTTTGCCGAGCCGCCCAGCGAGAGCAGGGTCTGGCCTCCAGTCATCGCCAGATAGACGTCGGCCAGGATCTCCGCATCGAGCAGCGCACCGTGCAGTTGGCGATGCTCGTTATTGATCACGTAGCGCTTGCACAGTGCATCCAGGTTGTTCTTCTGCCCGGGGTGCATTTTGCGGGCCATGAGCAGGGTATCCAGGATCCCGTAATGTTGGCGCAGATCCTGATACGGACCGCGATTGCGCTCCAGCTCCCGATTGAGAAAACCTACATCAAAGGGGGCATTGTGGATCACCAGCTCTTCGGCCCCCTCCAGATAGGCGAGAAAGTCACCCATCACCTCGCCAAAACGGGGTTTGTCGCTTAGAAATTCATTGCTGATCCCGTGCACCTCCATCGCCCCGGCATCCACCTCCCGATCGGGACGGATGTACTGGTGGTAGTTGTTACCGGTGAGGCGACGGTTAACCAGCTCGACACAACCAATCTCGATAATGTTGTGTTCACTGGCCTCCAGGCCAGTGGTCTCCGTATCGAGTACGATTTGGCGCATGGTTTGTTCCTCAGTTTGTTTTTTGCTTCATCTTCAGGCGCAGAGCTCGTCGATCCCCTTGTTGGCGAGCTCATCAGCCCGCTCATTCTCCGGATGACCGGTATGTCCGCGCACCCACTCCCACTTGACCTGGTGCGGCGCCAGCGCCTTGTCCAGCCGCTGCCACAGATCCACATTTTTTACCGGCTGTCTGGCGGAGGTCTTCCAGCCCCGTTTTTTCCAGTTGCTCATCCACTCGGTGATGCCTTTCATTACATACTGCGAATCGGTGGTCAGGCGCACCCGGCAGGGACGGTTCAGTGACTCCAGTGCCCTGATCGCCGCCATCAGCTCCATCCGATTATTGGTCGTCTCGCTCTCACCACCGTGCAGCTCCTTCTCCTTGCCCTTGAAGCGCAGCAGTGCACCCCAGCCCCCTGGACCGGGATTGCCGCGGCAAGCACCGTCAGTAAATATCTCAACCATCTCTTCGTCACTATCGTTCATATTCGGTCCCGACGCGCTGTCGGCTCGGCTGCGCCCACGGGCAACAGTCGGCGGCGTGAGCGCCAGCGCGGTTTGATTGGAGTCAGGGTGGCAACGCGTTTTTTCGCCACCAGAATATACCCCCCTCCCAGCGGTGAACAAAGGCGCCTTGCGAGACGCTCTATAGGCTCAAGCGGCCGCATAAGGCGCGGATTCTGCAGCGGAGGACGGTAAAAATAGTTGCGCACCAGTACGGTATCAAAGCCCAGCAACGCCAGCCAATCGCGGATGCGCAATGCACTGTAAAAGTGGCCGTTCCATGGCGGATCATCCCGCCAGCCGGTAAACAGGCGTCGCAGCCCGAACAGGCTCAGGGGATTGAAAACCAGGATCACCAGATGCCCTTCGGGGATCAGCGTCCGCTCTGCCTCGCGCAGCACCTCATGGGGGTGCTCGGCAAACTCCAGGGTGTGGGGCAACAGCAGAACATCCAGCGAATCGCTCTGCAGCGGCAACTGATCACTGCGCCCCACCAGCCGGCCCAGCGGCGCGCTCCCCTCACCTGCCTCGGAAGGGACATCATCCAGGATAAGGCGGTGGACGATACGCGATGAGGCAAGCATGTCCACCCCCATCGGAGCACCCGCCTGCAGCAGATGATAACCGAAGAGGTTTGGCAGCACTTGCGCCATCAGCCCCAGCTCCTCCTGCTCTACCATCTTTCCCAGAGGGCTTTGATACCAGCGGCGCAGCTGACGCCGTGCTGCAGCAGTATCCGCACAGCGATAGGCTTGAAGTAGTCGCTTCATCGTGTTTAAAGTGGCTTCCGGTTGTGTATTGCCGTGCACATTTTCCGCCACAGACTGACAGGTTTATGCCCATGATGGAAGTTCATCCCGTTCACGCATTCGATGACAATTATATCTGGTTGATCGGCTGTCAGGATAACCCCCATGTCGCCATCGTCGACCCCGGTGACGAAGAGCCGGTCATTGCACGCATCGAGCGTGACTGTCTCAGACCTGAGGCGATCCTGATCACCCACCATCACGCTGACCACACCGGCGGAGCCGCAGCCCTGGCCCGGCGCTACGGGATCCCGGTCTACGGTCCGGCCAACGAACGGATCGCCGCGGTCAGCCATCCGCTGGGGGAAGGCGACACCGTGGAGCTATCCGGCTGCGGATTGCGCTTTTCGGTGCTCGACACCCCTGGCCACACCCGCGGTCACATCTGCTATCTCGGCCAGCATGCCCTGTTTTGCGGTGATACCCTGTTCGCCGGCGGCTGTGGCCGACTGTTCGAGGGTACCCCTGAACAGATGTACCACTCTCTGGAAAAAATACGTGCCCTGGATGGGGATACCCGCCTCTACTGCGCCCATGAATACACCGTCGCCAATTTGATCTTCGCCCTGGTGGCCGAACCGCAGAACCGGGATATCCAGCAGCGCCTGGAACAGGCCCGCGTCCTGAGGAGTGAAGGCAGGGATACCGTCCCCTCCTCCCTGGCCGAGGAGAAAAGGACCAATCCGTTTTTGCGCAGCCATGTCCCGGCGCTCATACAGGCAGCGGAGCGCTTCGCCGGCCACCCCCTTGATGGACCGGTCGAGGTCTTTGCTACCGTTCGTCGTTGGAAGGACAGTCTCGACTGAATGGCTGTGATACAACTCTCAACACTGACTTGAAGCGACCCGATCCCTTAGGGATAATGCCGGCATACCCTCAGGAAAATGTTATCCATGAACCGAATCCTACTCATCCATGCCGCCGCCCTGCTTCTCCTGAGCGGTTGCCAACCCCTAGTGGTCAAGCAGGAGTCTCAGGAGCCCCCGACGCCATCTCAGGCAGATACCCTCAGGATAGCCGGCAGCGGTGAGATAATGGAGCAGGCCAGGGAACAGGCCCGTCAGGAGCTGGCCAGGTTGGCGGAGGTCTGTGAGGAGCCGAAGGATCTGTGGCATCGGCTGCGCGCCGGCTTCGACCTGCAGGACCACAACCATCCACGCATCCAGAGTGATATCGACTGGTACGAGCGTCACCCCTCCTATATGGAGCGGGTCGTCGAGCGCGCCACTCCCTATTTACATCTGATCATCGAAGAACTTGAGCGCCGCGACATGCCGATGGAGATCGCCCTGTTGCCTGTGGTCGAAAGCGCCTTCCAGCCCTTCGCCTACTCCCATGGACGGGCAGCCGGTCTGTGGCAGTTCATACCCGGTACCGGACGCCGCTTTGGCCTGAACCAGACCTGGTGGTACGACGGACGGCGTGATGTTGCCGAGTCTACTCGTGCCGCACTGGACTACCTGCAATACCTGCACCGCCATTTCGATGGCGACTGGCTGCACGCCCTGGCCGCCTATAACTCCGGCGAGGGCACGGTAGGCCGCGCGATCCGGCGCAACAGGCGCCTGGGAAAACCAACCGATTACTGGTCACTGGACCTGCCCCGCGAAACCGAAGGTTATGTCCCCAAGTTGCTGGCGGTCAGTACCGTGGTGGAGAACCCGCTCAGGCACGGAATAGTGCTTGAATCTATCGCCGATCAACCTTTCCTCACCGCAGTAGAGATAGGCAGCCAGATCGACCTGGATCTGGCCGCTGAACTGGCCGAACTCTCGCTGGAGGAGATCTACCTCTACAACCCCGGCTTCAACCGCTGGGCGACCGATCCCTCGGGGCCGCATCGCTTGCTGGTGCCGCTGGAGAACGCCGAACAATTTGCCCGTAACCTTGAGCAATACCCGAAAAATGAGCGTATCGCCTGGAAACGTCATCGTGTCCAGCAGGGCGAGGTACTCGGTGTACTGGCGAGAAATTACGGCACCACGGTCTCGATGATTCAGTCGGTCAACGGCATTCGCGGCCACAATATCCGCGTCGGCCAGACCCTGACCATTCCGGTAGCACGCAGCAGCCTCGAGCGCTACAGCCTCAGTGCCGGCCAGCGGCTCGAGTCCCTGCAGAGCCGCCAGCGTGACGGTTACAAGGTGGAATACCGGGTACGCCAGGGTGATACTCTGTGGCAGATCGCCCGTAAATATGAGGTGAAAGTACAGCAACTGGCCAGCTGGAATGGCATGGCACCTCGCGACCCGCTCACACCGGGTAAGAAGCTGGTGATCTGGACCCGGGATCAGGGCAAGGTCTCCGCCATTAATCCCGCACAGTTTGTGCATCCCTTCGAACAGAATACCACCCGGCGTATCGGCTACACCGTACGCAGTGGCGATTCGCTGGCACGTATCTCGCAGCGTTTCCGGGTCGATATCGACAGTCTCAAACGCTGGAACAAGATCGATGGCCACAAATACCTGCAACCGGGCCAGCACATTACCCTCTACGTCGACGTCAAGCGCCAGTATGGCCAGCTCTAAGGGCATTAACAGGACTGTCTACGCTGAGAGCCTGGGGCCGACCGACACTGCCGGTAATAATCAGCCCGCGCTGAATCCCGCTACGCCCTGAACTCAGGACGGCGTCCTCCCCTCGTTAACCGCCCATACCGCCGCTTCCACCCTTGAGCGCAGGTTGAGCTTTTTCAGCAGATGTTTAACGTGTACCTTCACTGTCCCCTCAGTGATATCGAGCTTACGTGCGATCATTTTGTTACTCAGTCCCTGGGCAATGAGGGCAAGGATCTGGGTCTCCCGTTCGGTCAGCTCCGCCTGCTCGGCACTGCCCGGATGGCTGCCCTCTGAGCGCAACGCATGGGCCAGCAGCTCGGTCAGTCTTTCGCTGATGACCAGTTTGCCCCCTGCCGCCTGACGCAGATACTCCAGCGTATCCTCCGGCTCCATATCCTTGAGCAGATAGCCATCGGCACCGGCGCGTAGTGCCGCCACCACATCGGCCTCGTTATCGGAAACCGTCAACATAATGACCCGCGCCTCGACCTCCAGCTCCCTGAGACGCTTGAGCGTGGCCACGCCATCCATCCCCTTCATGTTGAGATCGAGCAAAATCAGATCGGGTTGAAGCTGGGCGGCTTTCTCCAGCCCCTCCTCACCGCTGGCGGCTTCGCCAATCATCGTCAGACTCGGTTCCATTTCAATCAGATCGCCCACCCCTTTTCGGAACAGGGGGTGATCATCGATGGCCAGCACAGTAGTGATGCCCTCATTCATTACTCAGACTCCTTCTTTTCTCTCGGGCAGGTTCCACAGACTGCCATTTCCCACTGGCGCTGAACTCCAGCTCAACACACGTGCCACCAAGCGCCGAGGGGGTAATGCGTAGCTGACCGGCAACCCCGTGCGCCCGCTCCTGCATGATCGCCAAACCGTAGTGGTGCTGCTTGCCGATTTTCTCCGGCATGCCGATCCCATCATCATCGACCGCGACGCGAACATCACCATCAACGCTGCAAGAAGCGGACACCACGGAATGGCTGGCCCGGGCATGGCGCACCACATTGGAGAGGGCCTCGCGCACCACCTGGATCACATGGATCTCCGCGTTGGGGGCCAGTTTGCATCCACCGAGGTGGTTGTCCAGCTCTATCTCCACCTTGCTGCGCTGACAGAACTCCTCCACCGTCTTTTCCAGTGCACGATTCAGTCCGGCTTCATCCATGCGCAGACGGAATGTCGTCAGCAACTCGCGAAGCTGCCGGTAAGCACTGTTGAGCCCATCGCGCAGTTCCGCGGTGACCAGACGGATCTTCTCGCCATTATCTCCCTGTGCCACCGCCGCATCCAGACGACTGACCTGGATCTTGAGGTAGGAGAGCGACTGAGCCAGTGAATCGTGCAACTCACGGGCGATCACCCCGCGCTCCTCCAGCAGCGCCAGCATCCTCGCCTGGGAGGAGCGCTGTGACATGTTAAGGGCAGTCGCGATATGTCTGGCAACGGTCTCCAACAGACGCTGCTGCCACTCCTGCAGCGATTTATCAGGAGGGATCTCCAGCAACAGCACCCCGTATTGGGTGTCGACATCCTTGATCGGGGTGGAGAAGACACGCAGCAACTCGCTGGGGTTACGCTCCACTTCGACAATATGCGAGGCGCCACCGGAGAAACAGGCCTGACAGTTGGGGGGATTGCAAACATCGGCGCCATTGAACGCCGACTCCCGGGTGGAGACCAGTTTGAAGGCCTGGGAGTTACCGTCCTCCCCAAGACAGATGGTGCCCGGGCCGGTCCCGGCCAGCTCCTCGATGTCCTTGAGCAAATGCTCATAACTGGCGTTACTCAGTGTCACCTGACTGAGATGGCTGGTGGTTTTATATAAAAGCTCCAGTGAACGGTTGCTGCGTTCGAGATCGGCCGTTTTCTGTTTCACCCGCTCCTCGAGCTCGCCATACATCCTGGAGAGGTCCTCGGTCATCAGATTGAAGGCGTTACCCAACTGCCCCAGCTCATCCTTGCTTGGATTGCGCGTACGCTGGGAAAAATCCCCCCGCCGGATGGCACTGGCAATGTTTAACAGCTCTCGTAACGGCCCCAGCACGTCCACATGCATCAAATACATGGTGGTGGAAACCACCAGAATGGTGAGAAACAGTGAGACAATCTGTATCAGGCGCAGCAGTTCTATCTTCTTCTCCGCCTCCTCCTCCAGCACCTTGACCAACGCATCAATGATGCTGACATAGCCATCAATCTCATTCAGAAACTGCTGCCGAAGTTGCTCGAGCCTTTCAGCGCCGTCGTGGAACAGAAGGTGATCTTCGGCCGTGCTGAGATACTCCTCCAGCATGGGCTTGATATGGGTGCGCCACTGCAACTTGACGTGGTAGTGCGCCTGATGAAGCGAGCGCTTTTCGGTGCGCGTCAGCACGCCGGTCAGGCGCGAGCTCTGTAGCCGCGCATCGAACTCCGCTATCAACTCACGCGCGCGCAGCAGCTGTGTCTCGTTCAGTTCCATACCCTGTGTGGCGATCTCGCTGGCGATGCGGTAGGACTGCATGCGCAAGGTTCCGGCCTGGTTGATTGCCGTAGCCTGTCCCTGCGAGGCCTCGGCAATGAATACCGAGCTGACCATGCCGGCAAAGGCGAGTGCAACGATAGTCGCCATCGCCAATCCAAGGCGCAGCAAAAGGGATTTTTCAAACAGCTTTGACATGACTCCATTCTATCTTGTACCCCTCTTTTCCGATACCGCGACCACAACAGGTTTTTATGGGGTACCACCAAACAGACCATTAAGAGCGATCCCTCTTTAAGATCTCCCCGAATATTTTATCTTTTCATATAATTATCAATTAATTACACCCAAACACCCCCTGCTACCCCCCCTACTCCCTTGGTAGTATTTCGAGAAAAACAGTCAACAAAGACCGTATTGCGAATGTGTCTTAAGCTTCCTAGACTCAGCCTCAAGCCGCTAATACGCGGTACGCTAACGGGAGGAAGGAAGAATGCCAACATACCGTACAAAGCAACTTTCGGTGTTGACCATGAACACGGTGGGCTTTACCGCCTGCTTCGCCGTGTGGGTCATGTTCTCGATCATTGGTATCCCGATCAAAACCGGGTTACAGCTTTCCGACACACAATTCGGCCTGCTCGCCGCCACCCCCATTCTCACCGGTTCACTGCTGCGCCTGCCACTGGGGATGATGACCGACAAGTTCGGCGGCCGACCGGTCTTCTTCTGGCTGATGGCCTCGATCATCATTCCGCTCTTTCTCATCTCCAAGGCAACCGAATACTGGCAGTTTCTGCTACTGGGGCTTTTCGTCGGCGCTGCCGGCGCTTCCTTTTCGGTTGGTATCGCCTACACGGCCCGCTGGTTCTCCAAGGAGACGCAAGGGTTTGCCATGGGGATCTTTGGCGCCGGTAATGCCGGGGCCGCGCTGACCAAATTCGTCGCCCCCTCCATCGTGGTTGCCTGGGGCTGGGAGATGGTACCGGTGGTCTACGCCATCGGCATGACCGTAGTAACCATTCTGTTCTGGTTTTTCACCTACTCGGAGGAGAGCCACAAGGTCGAATCGAGCGTCACCGTTCGCGAGCAACTGAGTGCGCTCAAGGACCCGGCGATATGGAAGTATTGCCAATACTACTCGCTGGTGTTTGGCGGTTTTGTGGCGCTGTCGCTGTGGATGACCAAATACTATGTCAGTACCTACGGCCACGATATCCAGACCGCCGCCCTGCTCGCCGCCATCTTCGTCCTCCCCTCGGGTCTCATCCGTGCGCTGGGCGGTTGGCTCTCCGACAGGTTCGGCGCCCATCAGGTGACCTGGTGGGTGATGTGGGTTTCGCTTATCTGCCTCTTCTTCATGTCCTATCCGCAGACCAACATGCTGGTCATCCGCACCGAGGGCGAACCCTTTGCCATGCATGTGGGCGTTAACGAGTATGTCTTCACCGCCCTGCTGTTCGTAGTCGGCATCGCCTGGGGCTTTGGCAAGGCCTCCGTCTTCAAATACCTCTCCGATGAGTATCCGAAAAACATCGGCGTCATGTCGGGCATTGTCGGCCTGGCCGGCGGCATGGGCGGTTTCTTCCTGCCGATTATGTTCGGTGCCCTGCTCGACTGGACCGGCCTGGCCACCACCGCCTTTATGCTGCTGTTCGGCGTCACCCTGGTGTCGCTGATGTGGATGCAGTACTCCGGGGAGCGTGACCGTGACCGTGCCCGGCGCAAGCAGTTCAAACCGCTAGACATACTGGAATAACCGATTCAAAACCTGCGATTAATTGGATAATTAATACACGCACAAGCAAAGAGGGTACAACTATGGCTGACCTAAAAGAGTGGAATGTCGAAGACCCGACATTCTGGGAGCGGAGTGGCAAGAAGATTGCCAACCGAAACCTCTGGATATCCATCCCAAGTCTGCTGTGCGGCTTCGCCGTATGGCTCTACTGGGGGATCATTACCGTACAGATGCTGAACCTGGGCTTCCCCTTCGAGAAGGCGGAGCTGTTTACCCTGTCAGCCATCGCCGGCCTGACGGGCGCCACCCTGCGGATTCCCTCGAGCTTCTTTGTGCGGATCGCCGGTGGGCGTAACACTATCTTCTTCACCACGGCGCTGTTGATGATCCCCGCCGTCGGCACCGGCTTTGCCCTGCAGGATATGAACACGCCATTATGGGTGTTCCAGTTGCTTGCCTTCCTCTCCGGCTTTGGTGGCGGCAACTTCGCCTCCTCCATGTCCAATATCAGCTTCTTCTTCCCCAAGCGGATGCAGGGGCTGGCACTGGGGCTGAATGCCGGTCTGGGTAACGCCGGGGTGACCACCATGCAGATCCTGGTGCCGCTGGTGATGACCTTCGCTATCTTCGGCGGTGAGCCGATGATCCTGGAGAATACCTCGGGCACACTGATCGGTAAAATCCCCGCCGGCACCGAAACCTACATCCACAATGCCGGTTTTGTCTGGCTGCTGTTCCTGGTACCGCTGGCCTTTGCCGGCTGGTTCGGCATGAACAATATCCGCACCGAGGAGGTTTCTCCGCACATCGGCTCACCGATAGGTGCAATGAGCAAGATCACCGGCATGCTGCTGATCGGTTTCATCACCGCTGCTGCCGGCCTCTACATCATCCTGCCCGCACCGACCGGACTGGGTGCGCCCGACTGGGCCAAGTGGCCGGTGATCGCCGGTATCCTGTTCGCCACGGTCATGCTGATGAAGATGATCCCTGGCGACATCAAGCCCAACCTCAAGCGCCAGTTCAAGATCTTTGGCAACAAGCACACCTGGGTAATGAGTATCATCTACACCATGACCTTCGGCAGCTTCATCGGCTACTCCGCCGGCTTTGCCTTGGCCATTAAGGTAGTGTTCGGTTTCCAGCATATCGAAGTGGATGGCGTCATGACCCATGACCTGGCCAATCCTAATGGTCCCTCCGCACTGATGTATGCCTGGATGGGTCCGTTCATCGGTGCGCTGATTCGCCCGGTCGGTGGCTGGATCGCCGACAAGATGGGTGGCGCCAAGGTTACCCAGATCGTCTCTATTGTCATGATTGCCAGTGCCCTTGGTGTGGCCTACTACCTCAAGGCCGCCTACCAGTCGGCAACACCGGAAGAGTATTTCGCTCCCTTCTTCATTCTCTTCCTGGTGCTCTTCGCGGCGACCGGTATCGGCAACGGCTCCACCTTCCGCTCCATCGCCATGATCTTCCCAAAGGAGCAGGCCGGTCCTGCCCTGGGCTGGACCTCGGCGGTAGCGGCCTACGGCGCCTTCATTATTCCCAAGGTATTCGGTGAGCAGATCAAGATGGCCACCCCGGAGTACGCCCTTTACGGCTTCGCCATCTTCTACGCCCTCTGCCTGCTGCTCAATTGGTGGTATTACCTTGGCCCGAAAGCAGAAGTGAAGAACCCTTAATATCGACTAAAGTCGACCTGGTGGAGTCGTTAAAAGAACCTGTAGGTGCACTGAGCACTAAAGGGTTTACCACCACGATTTACTATACACCCGGTCCGGGAAGCACTGCTTCCCGGGCCGAGATCACAAGTACCCAGGCAGGAGACAAGAGCGATGAGCCATTTCCTCGATAGACTGAAGTTTTTGACCAAGACCAAAGAAACATTTTCCGGTGGCCACGGGATCGTGACCAATGAAGACCGTCAATGGGAAGATGCCTACCGCCATCGTTGGCAGCATGACAAGGTGATACGTTCCACCCATGGCGTCAACTGTACCGGTGGCTGTTCCTGGAAGATCTTCGTCAAGAACGGCCTGGTCTCATACGAGATGCAGCAGACCGACTACCCCCGTACCCGTGAAGATTTGCCCGATCATGAGCCGCGTGGCTGCCAGCGCGGGGCATCGTTTTCCTGGTACCTGTACAGCCCGCAACGTGTCAAATACCCACTGATCCGTGGTCGTTTGCTTGATTTGTTCCGCGCCGAACGTCTGGCCGGCAAAGACCCGGTCGAGGCTTGGGCCGCGATCCAGGCTGACGCAGGCAAGCGCAAGCAATACACCGCCGTACGTGGTCTGGGTGGTTTCGTGCGTGCCGATTGGGAAGAAGTGAAAGAAATCGTCGCGGCCGCCAACGTTCATACCATCCAGAAATATGGTCCCGACCGTATTTTCGGTTTCTCGCCCATTCCGGCCATGTCGCAAATTTCCTACGCCTCCGGCGCACGCTATCTGTCACTGATCGGTGGTGCCTGCGGTTCCTTCTATGACTGGTATTGCGATCTGCCGGCGGCCTCCCCGCAAACATGGGGGGAGCAGACCGACGTACCGGAATCAGCTGACTGGTTCAACTCTACTTATCTTATCGTGTGTGGTTCCAGCCTGCCCACCACACGTACACCGGATGCGCACTTTGTCTCCGAAGTGCGTTACAAGGGTGCGAAGGTCATCTCCATGGCACCCGATTACGCCGAGTACTGCAAGGCATCCGACCTGTGGATGCCGGTCAATCCGGGCACCGATACGGCAGCCTTCCTGGCGATGGGTCATGTGGCACTGAAAGAGTTCTACATCGACAATCAGGATCCCTATTTTTCCGAATATGCACGCAAGTACACCGACCTGCCCGTTCAGGTAATGCTGCGTAAACAGGGTGATGGTTATGTCTCTGACCGCTGCCTGCGTGCCTCCGATCTGGATGGTGCCCTGGGTGAGACCAACAACCCTGAATGGAAAACCATCGTTTATGATGAGAAATCAAAGTCATTTGTAGCACCAAACGGTTCCATCGGCTTCCGTTGGGGTGAAGAGGGCAAGTGGAACCTGCTGCCCAAAAACGCCGCCACTCAAGAGGAAATCGTGGCTCAACTGTCATGCATCGATGGCAAGGATGACGTGGTTTCTGTCGGCTTCCCCCACTTCGAACCCGGTGAAGGTGATCTGCTGTACCGCAATGTGCCTGTGCGCAAAGTGAAGCTGGCCAGTGGCGAAGAAGCCCTGGTTGCTACCGTTTTCGATATGCAGGTTGCACAATACGGTATTGACCGCGGTCTCGGCGGTGAGAATGTAACCAGTGATTACAGCGACGCCAGCGTGGCCTACACCCCGGCCTGGGCGGAAAAGGTTACTGGTGTTAAGGCTGCCGACATCGAACGTACCGGTCGCGAATTCGCCTACAACGCCTCCAAGACCCAGGGTAAATCCATGGTCATCATGGGTGCGGCGATCAACCACTGGTATCACAACGATATGATGTACCGTGGTGTGATGAACCTGTTGCACCTCTGCGGCTGTGTAGGTCAATCAGGGGGTGGCTGGGCACACTACGTGGGCCAGGAAAAGTTGCGTCCGCAGGCTGGTTGGGCACCGATCGCCTTCGCTCTCGACTGGCATCGTCCACCCCGTCACATGAACTCCACCTCCTACTGGTACTTCCACACCGACCAGTGGCGTTATGAAACCCTTCGTCCCGATGATCTCACCTCACCTGCCGGCAAAGGCAAGTACAAGGGTTACTCATTGGCCGACTACAACGTCGCCGCTGTTCGCATGGGCTGGCTGCCATCAGCACCACACTGGAATGCCAACCCGCTTGATCTGGTTGCCGAAGCCGAAAAGGCCGGTGCCACTGACGAGGCCGGCATTGCACAACACGTAATTGGCAAACTCAAGGATGGTTCGCTGGATGTCGCATTTGCCGATCCGGACAACCCGGTCAACTGGCCGCGCAACCTGTTCGTCTGGCGCGCCAACCTGATCGGTACCTCAGCCAAGGGGCACGAGTACTTCCTCAAGCATCTGCTTGGTGCACAAAACGGCGTACTGCAGGAATCCGGTGACGGACGTGAAAACAAACTGGTCAAATGG
This sequence comes from Gammaproteobacteria bacterium, assembly GCA_026196275.1. GTDB lineage: Bacteria > Pseudomonadota > Gammaproteobacteria > Thiohalomonadales > Thiohalomonadaceae > JAPHTQ01. The sequence goes on along the minus strand of JAPHTQ010000048.1, from coordinate 24,794 downwards.
CACGAGGAAGCGCCCATCGCCAAACTGGATCTGATGGTGGATGTCAACTTCCGTCTCAATTCCACCGGCGCCTACTCGGATATCGTTCTGCCGACCGCTACCTGGTATGAGAAGAACGATCTCAATACCACCGACATGCATCCGTTTATGCATCCGCTCGCAGAGGCCGTATCCCCGGCCTGGGAATCCAAGTCTGACTGGCAGATCTTCAAGAATATCGCCAAGACATTCTCGGAACTGGCGGAAAAGCATCTTGGCACACGCAAGGACCTGGTTGCCCTGCCGATGCAGCATGACTCGGTATTTGAAATGGCTCAGCCATTCGGGGAGGTCAAGGACTGGAGCAAAGGCGAATGCGACCCGGTGCCCGGCAAGACCATGCCGCTGCTCAAGGTCGTCGAGCGCAATTTTTCCGACACCTACAGAAAGTACATCGCTATCGGCCCGATGATGGTCAATATTGGCAATGGCGTTAAGGGTCTCGACTGGAATACCGAGGAAGAGTACGAAGAGCTCAAGGTGATGAACGGCGAAGTCAAGGAGCCGGGGGTATCCCAGGGCATGCCGTCGCTGGAAGAGGATATCTTCGTCTGTGATTCAGTGATGCGTATGGCGCCGGAAACCTGCGGTGAAGTCGCCCACAAGTCCTGGTCCGCCCTGTCGAAGAAGACCGGCATTGACCATCACCATCTGTATGCGGCACGGCAAGAGGACAAGATCACCTTCGATGATATCAAGGTACAGCCACGCAAGATCATCACCGCACCGACCTGGTCGGGGATCGAGTCCGAAACCGTCTCTTACACTTCGTGCTATACCAATATCCATGAACATATCCCGTTCCGTACGCTGACCGGACGTGCCCATTTCTATCAGGATCACGAGTGGATGCTCGATTTCGGTGAAGGTTTCTGTGTGCATAAGCCACCACAGGACATGAAGTCCTTCAGTAATCTCTCACCGGAGATCTCCAACAGCAGCCATATCAAGCTGAAGTGGATCACACCACACTCCAAGTGGGGTATCCATTCAACCTATCAGGACAACCATCGCATGCTGACCCTGTTCCGGGGCGGTCCCTATGTGTGGATTTCCGAGGTTGATGCCAAGGCAGCCGGCATTGAGGATAACGACTGGGTCGAGGCGGTTAATGCCAACGGTTCAACCATCGCACGCGCAGTGGTCTCGCAACGCGTATCCCGTGGCATGGCGATGATGTATCACGCCCAGGAGAAGATTGTGAACGTGCCGGGCTCCAATACCACCGGCAAACGGGGCGGCATTCTCAATTCCGTGACACGCGTCGTCATCAAACCAACCAACATGATTGGTGGCTATGTCCAGCTGGCCTACAGTTTCAACTATTACGGAACGGTAGGTTGTAACCGCGACACCGAGGTAATCATGCGTAAGATTGCCGACAAAGATATCGATTGGCTCGAACGCCCGCTTACTCCAGAGCGGGAAGCTCAACTCAACCCGCCCGGTATTGGCCCGCGTTGATTGTTGTGTGAACTGGGTAAATCGTGAACTGGATAATTAGGAGAGACCTATGAAAGTACGTGCACAATTCGCATTTGTCTTTAATCTTGACAAATGCATCGGCTGCCATACCTGCTCGGTTACATGCAAGAACACCTGGACCAACCGTAAAGGTGTGGAATACGTATGGTTTAACAACGTTGAGTCCAAGCCCGGTATCGGCTATCCGAAGCAATGGGAAGACCAGGAGAAATGGAAAGGTGGCTGGACACTCAAGAACGGCAAGCTGGAGCTCAAATCCGGCGGCCGTATGTCCAAGCTGTTGAATATCTTTGCCAACCCTGATCTGCCGGAGATTGACGACTACTACGAACCGTTCACCTACAACTATGCACGGTTGCAGAATGCTCCGTTGTCTGAGGCGGCGCCCACCGCACGCCCGCTTTCCATGATTTCTGGCGACCCGATGGAAAAAATCACATGGGGTCCGAACTGGGAAGATGACCTGGCGGGTGAATTTTCCAAGCGCGGCAAAGACAAGAACATGGACAACATCCAGAAGGAGATGTATGGCCAGTTCGAGAACACCTTTAACCTCTATTTGCCACGGATCTGCAACCACTGCATGAACCCGGCCTGTGTAGCAGCCTGTCCTTCCGGTTCCCTCTACAAACGCGAAGAGGATGGGATCGTTCTGGCTGACCAGGACAAGTGCCGTGGCTGGCGTTTCTGTCAAAGTGCCTGCCCCTACAAGAAGGTGTTCTACAACTGGGAGTCGGGCAAGGCCGAAAAGTGTATCGGCTGCTACCCCCGCGTCGAATCGGGTATGCCGACCGTGTGCTCGGAATCCTGCGTCGGACGCATTCGCTACAACGGTATCATGCTTTATGATGCCGACCGTATCGAAGAGCTTGCCAGCACAAAGAATGACCAGGATCTGTATGAAGCACAGTGCAACATCTTCCTCGACCCCAATGACCCGGAAGTGATTGCTGCGGCCAAGGCGGAAGGTATCAACGAGGACTGGATCATTGCAGCCCAAAAGTCGCCAATCTACAAAATGGCGATAGACTGGAAGATCGCCTTCCCGCTGCACCCTGAGTTCCGCACTCTGCCGATGGTCTGGTACGTGCCGCCGCTCTCACCCGTTCAGTCCCAGATTGATCAGGGTAATCTTCCGCTTGGGCCGGACGGTGCAATTCCAGTCGCCGGAACCCTGCGCACACCGATGAAGTATCTCGCCAACCTGTTTACTGCAGGGAAGGAAGAGCCCGTACTTACCGCGATGAACCGTCTTATCGCCATGCGCAGCTACCAGCGCTCGGTGCATGTTGAAGGCGTTGCGGATACACGGCCACTGGAAGCGGCAGGGATCACTGAAGAGCAGGCCAAGGAAATGTACCGTTACCTGGCAATTGCCAACTACGAAGACCGTTTCGTCATTCCCACCGGACATGCCGAAGAGCGGATGGAAGATGCCTATGGCTTCCAGGGTCAGAACGGATTTACCTTCGGTAATGATTCTTCGTCTGGCATAAGCACGGTCTCCCTGTTCCCACGGCGCCGTAAGGATACGCCGGAACCTGCGGAACTGGCACCGCGTTCAGACAAGAAGAGCTAGGAGGATATGTGATGTCCATTTACAAAATCCTATCTGCGCTACTGGACTATCCGAATCAGGAGTTGGTGGAACACCTGCCGGAAATTCGTGCTGAAATCGACGGTAGCCAGAATATCGAGAAGGAGGAAAAGGAAGCTTTGTACAAGTTTCTTGACCACCTGACCAGTATGCCGCTGACTGAACAACAGGCAGACTACGTCAAGACCTTCGACATGACACCTGAGCACAGTCTGCATCTGACTCACCACCTGTTCGGTGACGACAACGACAGGAACCGTGGTCCGGCCTTGATCGACCTGGCTGGACTGTATCAGGACTACGGCATTGAGGTGGCGACCAATGAGTTGCCCGATTTTCTGCCGCTGATCCTGGAATTCACCTCCCTGCTTGAAGAGAAGGAGGCGACGATGTTCCTGTCTGATGCGCACAAAGTACTGGCGTTGCTGGCGGACAACCTGACCAAGGCAGGGAGTCCCTATGCAGCACTGCTTTCCATCGTCAAAAGCCGCGCCACGCTGACCCGTTTAGCTGCTTAAGATCGGTGGTTGGACTGAATACAAAAACCTTATTAATGGCCGCATTTTTTGCGGCCTGAGGAGAGCAACATGGATTACATTAACTTTTTTGCTTTCGGCATCTACCCCTATCTGGCAGGGTCGGTGTTTCTTATTGGCAGTTGGATGCGTTTCGATCGCGAGCAATACGGCTGGACCAGCTCGTCCAGTCAGTTACTCTCAACATCGGGTGTACGCCTGGCCAGCAACCTCTTCCATATCGGTATTATCGGTATCTTCCTTGGCCATCTGGTGGGTCTGCTGGCACCGTTTTCCATCTGGCATGCCGTTTCGCTGAGCATGCTCGGCAAGCAGTACATCGCCATGTATGGTGGTGGCTTCCTGGGTATTCTCTGCCTTATCGGCGGTGCCATGCTGTGGTGGCGTCGTGTTACCAATCCGCGCGTGCGTGCCGCAGGGCGTGCCTCCGACCTCTTCATCCTCACCTGGCTGTTGCTTACCCTGCTGCTCGGACTTAGCACTACCTTTATCACCGCGCAGCATGCCTCCCACGGCAACGCCGACACCATGATGGCGATGGCACAGTGGGCCAAGAGTATCGTACTGTTCAGCCCAAAACCGGAACTTATCGCCGAGGCCGAACTGATCTTCCGTCTGCATCTGTTCTTCGGTATGACCGTGTTCCTGGTGTTCCCCTTCACCCGTCTGGTTCACATCTGGAGCGCACCCTTTGGCTATCTTGCCCGTGCCTACCAGATCGTTCGCACCAACCGCGCTAGCGCACGCTAGTTCCTTGCCTGTCCCCGCCGCTGCCATCCTGGCAGCGGCGGCCACATCTTGTTCTCCTCAAGCCTCCCATAATTAATATGAGTGACACCAGCAGTAGTGATACGAAAAGCGTGCGCAGTAACATACAGCGTCGCATGCAGACCCTGCGCTGGCTCCTGCTCGTGGCAGTCGTCGGAACCGGTGTTCATTTCGCCATACAATATGTCAGCGGGGGCACCTCGGTATACTCCATCGAGTCGCCCGTTTTGCCTCTTATTGAAGAGTTGGAGAGGAGTGATCCGGAACTGGGAAAAAAAGCCAGGGCCGGGATGAACAGATTCAACAAAAACTGCCGCCTTTGCCACCATCCGACAGGGCATGGTGGAAAATTTACACCCAGCCTGCTCGGCCATACTGAGGACAGTATCAAGGTTATGCTCAACCATTACCGGGATGGTCAGAAGGTGGGCCCGATGACCAACCTGATGGCACCGTGGGCCAAAGAGCTTTCCGATGAAGAGATCCACATTCTGGGTATCTATATCGAGTTACTGCAGCAAGCCCCCTCTTCCAAGTGAAGATGAGTACAACTCAAGAGGTTAAAACATGCAAACCAATCCTTCCGCAATTCGCACCGAGTATGTTGATGCAGATGGCGAACTTGTCGCTACCGATCAGGAGGGTTACATCCAGGACATGAACAAATGGTCTGAAGCCTTCGTCCACGCTCTTGCAAAGAAAGAAGGACTTGATCTGACCGACGAACACTGGGAGGTGATCCACTACATCCGCGACTACTATGAGGAGCACCGGGTTCAGGCCCAGGTCCGCACGATGATCAAATACTTTGCCAAGGTTTGGGGTCCCGAGCGCGGTAACAACCGTTACCTGCATGATATTTTCCCCAAGGGTGGCCCGCAGAAGCAGGGTAACCGCCTGGCAGGGATCCGCCGCACCCGCGGGGAGCACTGACGGAAGTTAAAAGTTGGCAACTGGAAGTAACTCTATCTCCCCGCTATGACTATCACAACCACGCTTGCGACAACTGTCCTCTGATGAGCGACAACGACCTAGATCGATTCAGAGAGAGACCATGAAGGAGCTGGAATATCTATTCAAAAACAACCGCCAGTGGGCCGATCGGCTGCGCAGCTACGATCCGGAGTTTTTCCGTGAACTGGCAGAACAACAGACCCCCGAATTTCTCTGGATAGGCTGTTCCGACAGTCGTGTCCCGGCCAATGATATCGTCGGTCTGATGCCGGGGGAGCTGTTCGTCCACCGCAACGTAGCCAACCTGGTAGTCCACAGTGATATCAATGCCCTGTCGGTGATCCAGTTTGCCGTGGATGTGCTCAAGGTGCGTCATATCATCGTCTGTGGCCACTACGGCTGCGGCGGCGTACGTGCCGCCATGCAACAGCAGGAACTTGGTTTCATCGATAACTGGCTGCGGCATATCCGCGATGTTCACCAGCAGCACTGTGGCGAACTGGAACAGTTGGAAACCCATGAGCAACGACTCAACCGCCTGTGTGAGCTGAATGTCATGGAACAGGTCAACCATGTCTGCCAGACCAGTATCGTGCAGAACGCCTGGGCACGCGGGCAGGAGCTGTCGGTACATGGCTGGATCTACGCCATCGAGGACGGTCATCTGCGTGACCTGTACCTGAGTATCGACAACCAGCAACAGGTGCATCCGCGCTATCGAGTCTTTCTTGATGAGGAGACAGACAGCCGCAAGGCTACGGGACAACAATAACGGAAAAGCCGGCCGATGCCCTCTTGCCGTCCTGGTGCGCGACCCTGCCCGGGCGGCCTTTTTCCCTCTCCGTCCAGATACCCCCTGCTATCTTATTGATTTATCTCGCGTCAAATGCGACCATTTGCGCCTGTTTTTCAAGCCAACCAAGCGGGTACCTCCATCGTGACGACACCACTGAAAACCGCCGTGATTGGCGTCGGTTATCTGGGACGCTTCCATGCCCAGAAATATGCCTCCCTCCCCCAGGCCGAACTGGTGGCCGTGGCCGACGCCAACATGGAAAACGCCGAGAAAGTCGCCGCCGAGTGCAACACCCGTGCGCTCAACGACTATCGTGAGCTGTTCGGCCAGGTCGATGCGGTGAGCATCGTTGTCCCCACCCAACTGCACTACCAGGTGGCCAGGGAGTGTCTGGAGCACGGCATCCATGTGCTGCTGGAGAAGCCGATGACCGTTACCGTGGCCGAAGCCGATGAACTGATTGCTATTGCGCGGGAGAAGAATCTGGTACTACAGGTCGGTCACCTCGAACGCTTCAACTCCGCGGTGCTGGCCCTCAAGCCGGTACTAACCACGCCACAGTTCATCGAGTCACACCGCCTGGCGCCGTTCAATCCCCGCGGGGCCGATGTCAACGTGGTGCTGGACCTGATGATCCACGACATCGACATCATCCAGAACCTGGTGCAGTCGCCGATCACGCAGCTCGACGCCAACGGCGTCTCGGTGCTAACCGACGAATACGACATCGCCAACGTCCGCATCACCTTCGAGAGCGGCTGCGTGGCCAATGTCACTGCCAGCCGGGTGAGCATGAAGCCGCAGCGCAAGATGCGTATCTTCCAGCCCGAGGCCTATATCTCCATCGACTTCCAGGACAAGGTACTGAGCGTGCACCGCAAGGGCGAGAAGGAGATGTTTCCCGGCATCCCCGAGATCACCTCCGAGGAGAGCATCTTCGACAACTCCGATGCCATCCTTGCCGAGGCGGAGGCATTTATCGCGGCGATCAACAACGACAGCGCCCCGCCGGTCACCGGCGAAGAGGGGCGCCAGGCATTGGATACCGCGATCCGCATCAGCGAACTACTCAACAATCAACCGGGCCTCAAGGCCTGAAGAGGACGCACAACATGATCCCAATGGTGGACCTCAAAGGTCAGTACCTCGACATTAAAGATGAAATCGATCAGGGGCTGCTGCAGGCACTGGAGGCGACCCAGTTCATCCTCGGCCCCAATGTGCGCGCCTTCGAAGAGGAGGCCGCCGGCTACCTCGGCGCCAGTCACGCAGTGGGTTGCGCTTCCGGTACCGATGCACTGCACCTGGCGCTGATCGCCGCCGGTGTGGGTGAAGGGGACGAGGTGATCACCACCCCTTTCACCTTCATCGCCACCGCCGAGGCGATCCTCTACGTCGGCGCCAAGCCGGTCTACGTCGATATCGACGAGAAGAGCATGAACATCGACGTTAACCAGATCGAGGATGCGATCACCCCGAAGACCAGGGCGATCCTGCCGGTCCACCTGTTCGGTCAGCCGGCCGACATGGCCGTCATCCAGTCCATCGCCGACAAGCACAATCTGGTGGTGGTCGAGGACTGCGCCCAGTCCTTCGGCGCCGATATCGACGGCAAACAGACCGGCAGCATGGGTATCGCCGGCTGCTTCAGCTTCTTCCCCAGCAAGAACCTCGGCTGCTTCGGTGACGGCGGCCTCATCACCACCAACGATGAGAAGATCGCCGAGCACCTGCGCGTGCTGCGCAACCATGGCAGCTGGCAGCGCTACCACCACTCCGAGCTGGGGTTCAACTCCCGGCTGGATGAGCTGCAGGCGGTGATCCTGCGCGCCAAACTCAAGCGCATCGACCAGTACAACGAAGGTCGCCGTCGCGTCGCCCATCGCTACTCCGCCGCCCTGGCCGAGATGGACGGCACCACCCCGCCCCACGAGGACGGCATCGGCACCCACGTCTACCACCAGTACACCCTGCTAAGCGCAAAGCGCGATCAGATCATGGCCGCGCTGCAGGCACAGCAGATCGCCTGCGCCGTTTACTACCCCATCCCGCTGCATCAGCAGGAGGTCTTCGCCGAGATGTGCCAGGGTGTCAGCCTGCCGGTAACCGAAAAGGTCGCCAGCCAGTGCATGTCCCTGCCCGTCTACCCGGAACTGGAGGACGACAAGGTCGACCAGATCCTGGAGGTCATCCGCGGGGCCTTGTAAAAAACCTTCCAACGCAAAGGACGTAAAGACGCAGAGAACGCAAAGCTAATAGAGTAGCTACACACCCGGGATTCTTTGAGCGTTCCGCGAACTCCTGCAGGGGACTATCAAGATTATGCACTCTCATATCATTCCTCAGTATTCTTTGCGTTCTCTGCGCCTTTGCGCCCTTTGCGTTGAGGTCTTTTTCTTCTATGAATAACGCATCCAATCAGGTTTTGATCGTCGCCGGTGAGGCCTCCGGGGATCACCACGCCGCGCGTCTGGTCGAGGAGTTGCACAAGTGCGCTCCCGATGTCCACTTTGCCGGCATCGGCGGCGAGCGCATGCGCCGCGCCGGGGTGGAGATCCTGGTCGATTCGGCGGATATGGCGGTCGTCGGCCTGGTCGAGGTACTGGCCAACTACCGCTTCCTCAAGGGGGTGCTGGATCGCATGCGCGGTGAACTGCGTGAGCGCCGTCCGGATATGCTGATCCTGGTCGACTACCCCGATTTCAACCTGCGTCTGGCGGCGACCGCCAAAGAGCTCGGCATCAAGGTACTCTACTACATCAGTCCGCAGATCTGGGCCTGGCGACAGAAACGTGTCTACAAGATCAAAAAGCTGGTGGACATGATGGCGGTGGTCTTCCCCTTCGAGGTGCCCTTTTACGAGCAGGCCGGGGTGCCGGTGCGCTTTGTCGGCCATCCGCTGGTCGACGAGGTAAAGAGCGAACTGGACCGTGAGCAGGCTTTTGAGGCGTTCGGACTCGATCCGCAGCGACCGGTACTGGGACTCTTTCCCGGCAGCCGCCGCAGCGAGATCAAACGGCTGTTGCCCACCGTGCTGAAGAGCGCTGCCCTGGTGAAGGAGAGAATGCCAGAGATCCAGTTCCTCCTCCCCCGTGCCTCGACCCTGAGCGATGAGTTCCTCGCTCCCTATCTGGCGGAGAGTGACCTTGAGATCACCGTTGTTCCGGGACGCTCCTACGATGTGATGCGTGCCTGTGATGCCATCATCAGCGCCTCAGGCACCGCCACACTGGAGATCGCCCTGATGCAGGTGCCGCTGGTGGTACTCTACAAGATCGCCCCGCTCAGCTACCGTATCATCTCCAGATTACTCAAGGTGGAACATATCGCCCTGTGCAACATCGTCGCCGGCGAACGTGTCGCCCCGGAGCTGATCCAGCACGATGCCACACCGCAGAAGATCAGCCGCGAGGCCCTCAGCCTGCTTGGCGATCAGCAAAGAGCGGCAGCAATGCGCAAGCGACTGGGGAAAATCAGGGGAAAACTCGGCGGTAGCGGCGGCTCGGCCAATATTGCCGAACTGGCGCTGGAACTGTTGAACGATTAAATGGAATTGTCACAGAGTCGTGCGGGCAAGAACGGTAAGAAAATATCTTCCTCAACATCACCGACCCCGGTGTCTACACCGGATTGTCAGCGAATAATGCTGCGTGTCGAGCGCTGCAGAAAGTCAGCGAAACATTCAAGCTCTTCGTGGTCGTTGGCCATCTCGCTTAGCTTCGCCTTCGCCTCTTCCAGGCCCAGTCCCTGACGGTAGAGGATTTTGTAGGCATTCGTAAGGTTGCGCAGCTGCTCATCGGAGAATCCGCGGCGCTTCAACCCCACCTTGTTAATACCGTGCGGCGTGGCAGGGCTACCGGAGACCAACAGGTAAGGAGGAACATCCTTGCTCACCGCGCTACCCATGCCGGTGAAGGCATGGTCGCCGATAGAGCAGAACTGGTGTACCAGGGTGAAACCGCTGAGGATAACGTGGTCACCCACCACCGCATGCCCGGCCAGTGAGGCATTGTTGGAGAAGATCACATGATTGCCAATATGGCAATCATGGGCGATGTGGATATAGGCCATCAGCAGGTTGTCATCGCCAATGCGGGTCAGACCACCGCCGCTGACAGTACCGCGGTTTATGGTGACGAACTCACGGATAGTATTGCGATCACCGATCTCAAGACGAGTCGGTTCACCGTGGTATTTCAGGTCCTGGGGGATCTCGCCGACGGAGGCAAACTGAAAGATCCGGTTATCGCAGCCGATACGGGTCGGACCGTTGACCACCACATGGGGACCGATCCAGCTATTGGCACCGATCTCCACATCCGCGCCAATGACGCTGTAGGGACCCACTGTCACCCCCTCGCCAATCTTGGCGCCGGAGTTGATGATGGCGGTAGGGTGGATCCCGCTCATTTAAGCGCCTGTTGTGCACACATGAGATCGGCACTGGCGACGACTTTACCATCCACCTTCGCCTCACCCTTGAACTTCCAGATGCCACGCTTCTCTTTCACCACCTCAACCTCAAGCACAAGTTGATCCCCAGGCAACACAGGCTGCTTGAAACGGCAATTATCGATACCGGCAAAATAGTAGAGTGAGCTACCATCGGGCTTGGTGTTAGTGGTCTTGAAAGCAAGAATGCCGGTGGCCTGTGCCAGGGCTTCCATAATCAGTACGCCGGGGAAGATCGGGCGCTCCGGGAAGTGTCCGGTAAACATCGGCTCATTCACTGAGACGTTCTTGATAGCCACCAACCGCTTTCCCGGCTCGCATTCAAGCACCCGATCCACCAACAGGAACGGATAGCGGTGTGGCAGATGTTCGAGAATTTCCTGGATATCCATTGCGTTCAATGTCATTAACCTTCTTCTGTGAGCTTCTGTATCTGTTTCTCCAATGCCTTCACACGGCGCGCCATCTCATCCAGCTGCTTGAATCGCACGTAGTTTTTTTGCCACCGCGACTTGGGTTCGAGTGGTGTACCGGACGAATAGACACCCGCCGCCTCGATGGAGTTGGTCACCAATGACATCGCTGTCACCGTCACACCATCGGTAATACTCAAGTGACCGAGGATACCGGCGCCGCCACCAAACGCGCAGTGTTTGCCGATTTCGGCGCTGCCTGCAATACCGACGCAGCCGGCGACTGCGCTATGATCACCAATCCTGACGTTGTGGGCAACCTGTACCAGGTTGTCGATGATCACGTTATCGCCGATCACCGTATCCTCGATAGCGCCACGATCGATGGTGGTATTAGCGCCTATCTCCACATCATTGCCGACAATCACACGGCCCAGCTGGTGGATCTTGATCCAGTTTCCCTGGTCATTGGCAAAACCGAAACCATCGGAACCAATAACAGCTCCGGCATGGACAACCACACGCTGGCCGATTCGGCAGTCGTGATAGACTGTCGCATTGCCATGAATGACAGTGTTATCACCGATCTGCACATTCTCGCCAATCACGCTGCCGGCACCAATACTGACTCCGTCACCGACGAGACAACCTTTGCCGATCACCGCATGTGCGCCCAACCGAACACCCTTCCCGAGCCTCGCTCCCGGATCGATGCTGGCGCTCTGATGCACCAAGTCAGTATCACTGTCCGGGGTGGAGGCAAAAAGCGCACTCAACTGTGCATAGGAAAGGTAGGGGTTATCCGAGAGCAAGGCATTGCCGGGGCAATACTCTTTTTCACCGGGATGCAAAATGACCGCTCCGGCGCGGGTCTCGGCAAGGTATTTCCGGTAGCGGGCATCCGCCATGAAACTGATACTGTCAGGCCCTGCATTCACCAGGGTAGCAATGCGACTTACCGTGTACTGCGCATCACCCTGCAGTTCAAGGCCCAACCGATTTGCCAACTCTCCCAGTGTGTAGCGTGGCATGGTGAAGACTTATCGGTTGCTGTTCTTGGCGAAATCCTGCTTCAGCCGTTCAATGACCTTGCCGGTAATATCGACGCGCTCACTGGCATAGATAACGCCGCTCTCAAGAATGAGGTCGTAACCCATCTCCTTGGCCAGGTCGACGATCGAACGGGCGATTTCGCGCTGCATTTTGGCCAGCTCCTCATTACGGCGTATATTGAAATCCTCAGCAAACTCATCACGCGAGCGTTTCAGTTCACGTTTCTGGCTGAGAATATCCCGTTCCAGCTTGCGCTGTTGCTCTTCACTCATGGTGAGACTGTCACGTTCCATCTTCTCTTCCAGTGACTTGAGCTTGCTTTGCTCCGCCACCAGTGCAGCATCGCGTGAAGAGAACTCGCTTTTCAATGTCTTGCGCACCGCTTCCGCCTGCGGAGCCTGCTCCAGCACTTGCGGTGTGTTAACGAAGGCGATATTGGGCGCTTCGGCAGCATTGACGCTCCCGGCAGCCAGCAGAAACAACATGGCCGCAGCCCGGAGGTTTCGAAGTACACTCATATTACTATCCTGTATGTTACCAGCGATTAAGGGGTACCCAGTGTAAACTGGAAGCTCTCGGTTTCATCGCCCGGCTTGTCATTCATCGCCTGGGCAACACTGAAGGTCAGCGGACCCACCGGCGTCAGCCAGGAAAGACTAAAGCCGGCGGAGTAGCGCAGCTCGTCCACATCCACGCCGTCGTATGTATCGTATACGTTACCCGCGTCGACAAACGCCATCAAGCGCATCGATTTACTCTCCAAATCCCAGGGTGGCGGGAAAATCAGCTCCAGATTACCGAGCAGGCGGGCGTTGCCACCCAGGGGGTCACCAAAAGAGTCAATAGTGTTCTCTGTAGAGGTCAGGCTATTGGTACTATAGCCCCTGACAGTCCGAATGCCGCCTGCGAAGTAGCGCTCATAGGGAGGAAGCGTTTTGCTGTCGCCGTAGACATCGGCATAGGACACCTCCCCATCAAACGCCAGGGTAAGGTGCTTGAAAAGGGGAACATAATGCTGTTTGTTCAGGCGCAGCTTGTAGAAACTCATACTGCTGTCGCCCATCGGCAGCGCGGCCTCGCCACTGAGTGACAGCCTGCCTCCCTTGTCAGGAAAGATTGACCGGTTACGCGTATCGTGTGTCCAGCCCAGCTCCACGCTATAGGTGTCGAACTGGCAATCATCGACACCATCGGAGTTCTCACGACAGAAATCGAGGATCTCGACAGAGGTATCCTCATTGACATTGAGTTTGGTGTTCTCGTAGCGCGCGCCATAACGCACGGTGTCGTACTCACTTACCGGCACACCAAAACTCAGCGAGGCACCGTAACTGTCCTTGGTATAATCCGATGTGTCGGCCTCATCGGCATCGGTTTTACGGTAATACATACTGATGCTGCGGCTGACGCCATCAATCGTCCAGTACGGGTCAACAAAATTGAAGCTGTAGGTACGACTGACGTCACTGTTATCAAATGCAATGGAAAAACGCTGACCGGTACCCATAAAGTTATTCCAGTCCACACTGGCATTAAGCAGTAAACCATCGACATCACCGTAACCGATACCGAAGTTGAAACTGCCGAACGACATCTGCTCCATTACATCGTAATTAACATCGACCAGATCCGGACTACCCGGCACCGCCGGCGTGGAGACACTGACCTCGTCAAAATATCCCAGGCGATTCAGTCGCGTACGTGACCGCTCGACTTTACTGGTGGAGATCCAGCCCCCTTCCATCTGCCGCATCTCACGACGCAGCACCTCATCGTCGGTGCGCACATTACCGCTTAGATTGATACGGCGAACATAGACCTGCTTGCCAGGGTCGACAAAATAGGTCAGTGAAACCTCACGTTCTTCCTTGTCCACATCCGGTACAGGATTGATATTGGCAAAGGCGTAACCGATATTCCCGAGGGCATCGCTGATCCGTTTATTGCTCTCGGTCACCTGCAGGCGGGAAAAGGTATCGCCCGGTTTGATGCTGATGAGTTTCTCCAGTTGTTCCCTGGGAACCACGGTGTCGCCCTGGATCGCCACATCACTGATTGTGTATTTCTCACCCTCATCCACATTGATGGTGATATAGACATGCTTCTTGTCCGGCGTGATCGCAACCTGGGTGGAGAGAATGTCAAAGTTGATGTAGCCGTTATCCATATAGTGAGCGCGCAGTGTCTCCAAATCTGCCGAGAGCTTTTGCCTGGAATATTGATCACTGCTGCTGAACCAGCCCCCATCCGTGCCTAGCTGGAAATCGCTGCGCAACTCTTCTTCCGTGAATACGGTATTACCAATAATATTCAGGTGATGAATGGAGGCAACCTCACCCTCGGCGATCTCAATATTGATTGCGACCCGATTACGCTCTTGGGGAGTCACTGTCGAGCGAACCTGTGCATTATATTTACCCATCGCCAGATACTGCTGCTTCAGCTCCTGCTCTACCTTGTCGAGCATGGAGCGGTCGAATACCCGTCCCTCACTGAAACCGATGCGTTTGAGATTTTCGGTGAGCTGATCGCTGGGGATATCAGAGTTACCCTTGATGTCGATACTGGCAATGGCCGGGCGCTCCTCGACAAAGACGATCAGCGTATCGCCGTCGCGCTCCAGCACCACATCATGAAAAAATCCTGTTTTGAACAGGGCATGAATAGCTGCATCCGAGGCAGCATCATCGAGGACGTTCCCCGCCTTGAGGGGAAGATAGTTATAGACTGTTCCAACCGAGATACGCTGCAATCCCTCGACGCGAACTTGGTCGATAACAAAAGGTTCAATGGCGTAAGCAAAGGTACCCCATACCAGCAGGGAAACCAGGGTGACACGACGCATCAAGGGCATATTTTCTCGCATAATTATTGTTAATTAACGGCCAGGCGAAGTAAGTCGTTGTAGACTGCTACTATCATCAGCACCAGGATCACTGCCAGGCCGACACGCTGTCCCATTGCCTCAAACTGCTCTGAGACAGGCCTGCCCCGTATCGCCTCGATAGCGTAATAAAGCAGATGCCCCCCATCCAGCACCGGGATGGGAAGCAAGTTCAGTACACCAAGACTGACACTGATCAGACCCAAAAATTTCAAAAACTGGCTAAATCCTGCAGAGGCTGATTGCTTGGCATATTGTGCAATACCGATTGGCCCACTGAGATTCTCCACCGAGGCACGCCCCATGATCATCTCGCCGATCATTTTGAGGGTCAGTGTACTCATCTCCCAGGTACGTCCCAGTGCGGCAGCAACCGCCGGCACCGCACCGTAGCGCATCTCACTCTGCAGGGACTGGTAAATTAGGGGGTCAACGTTCACCGCCGCACCAATTCTTCCCACCGGGCCATCAGCGCTGTCGATGCTCTCCGGACGCAGCGCAATCACCACCTCCGCGCCCTCTCGCTCCACGACCAGTTCAAGCCTCTTCCCCGGATGCTCGGAAATGGTGTCGACCAGCTGCTGCCATGTTGTAATGGCACGTCCCGCCGCGGTGATCACCCGGTCTCCCGCCACCACTCCCGCCCTGTCGGCGACAGAACCTGAAAGAACCTCACCGATGATCGGCTCAATCGGTGGCTGATAGACTTTGAGTCCTAGTTTATCAAACAGTTCCTGAGGTTTGCTCTCTGCGGCTATTCCGCTGAACACCAACTGTTTCTCCAGGGTGATCCCGCCGTCGAAGACGGTCAGGTTGACCGTTTCATTCAACATCATCTTCGGCATAATCGCCTCAACAGCAGACTGCCAGGTCGGGGTCTCCTTGCCATCCACTGTCAGGATCTCCTGTCCGCCACGCAGACCTGCTTCGTAGGCGATAGTGCCCGCTTCAATCTCACCCAGCAACGGTTTAATACCGCTGACACCGACCACAAACATTAACCAGTAGGCGAAAATGGCGAAAATGAAATTGAACAGCGGTCCTGCCACCACCACGGCGGTGCGCTTGCTCAGCGGCTGACGGTTAAAGGCCCGATGCAACTCCTCATCTGCCACCTCGCCTTCACGCTCATCGAGCATTTTCACATAGCCGCCGAGTGGTATCGATGCCAGGGTAAACTCGGTCTGGTCCGCACCAAAGCGCCGTTGCCACAACGGCTTACCAAATCCGATGGAGAAACGCAGCACCTTCACCCCGCTCCATCGTGCCACCAGGAAATGGCCAAGCTCATGCACAGCGATAAGCAAGCTCAACGCTACCAGCAGTGAGAGAATGGTCAGCAGGATATTAATCATGGTTTGCGAACTCCGGCAACCACTTCGCCCGCCACCGCTCGGGCTGCGGCATCATCGTCGAAGATCCTCGCCAGAGAGTCCGCCGGGTTAGCCGGCAGGCGTGTCAGGGTAGTCTCAATGATCTCCGGAATAGCGGTGAAGCCGATGCGCTGGTCCAGAAACGCCTCTACCGCGATCTCATTGGCGGCATTAAGGATGGTCGGTGCCGTGCCGCCCCTCTCCATCGCCTCCATTGACAGGCGCAGGCAGGGGAACCGCTGTAGATCGGGCTCCTCAAAGTCGAGCCTGGCGACACTGAACATATCCAGGCTGGGTACGCCGGAGTCAATCCGCTCCGGCCACGCCAGGGCATGGGCGATCGGTGTACGCATGTCTGGATTACCCAGTTGGGCCAGCACCGAACCATCGGCATACTCGACCATAGAGTGGATCACACTTTGTGGGTGCAGTACCACCTGAATATTGGCGGGCGTGGTCTTGAACAACCAGCAGGCCTCTATCACCTCCAGCCCCTTGTTCATCATGGTGGCCGAATCAACGGAGATCTTTCTGCCCATCGACCAGTTGGGATGTGCCACCGCCTGCTCCGGGGTCACCGCCGCCAGCTGCTCCAGCGGTGTACTGCGAAACGGGCCGCCTGATGCGGTCAGCAGAATACGGCGGACCCCTACCTGAGGCAGCCCCTGTTCAAAATCAACCGGCATGCACTGGAAGATGGCATTATGCTCGCTGTCGATCGGTAACAGCTTTGCCCCGTGTTGGTGAACCTCATCCATGAACAGCTGGCCGGACATCACCAGCGCCTCCTTGTTGGCCAGCAGCACCCGCTTGCCGTGACGTGCCGCTGCGAGTGTCGGCGGCAGACCGGCAGCACCGACAATCGCTGCCATCACAGTGTCCACCTCATCCAGCGAGGCGACATACTCCAGCCCCTCACCACCGCTCAACACTTCGGTCGCTGAACCAAGCTGTTGCAGCCCCTGGCGCAACTGCTCAGCGGCATTCTCATCCACCATCACCGCAAAACGGGGACTGTGTTCAAGGCACTGCTGTTGCAGCCGCTCGACCTGACGGTTGGCCGTCAGGGCAACCACCCGATAGCGTTCGGGATGGCGCGCCACCACATCCAGCGTACTCACGCCGATGGAGCCGGTGGCACCGAGAACGCAAACCCCTTTTATCGGCTCAGCCATACCAATCCCAGTGTAAATATCGGTGCCGCAGCGGTCAGACTGTCGATACGATCCATCACCCCGCCATGGCCGGGCAACAGATCGCCGCTGTCTTTCACATCAGCAATACGTTTGAACAGGCTCTCCACTAAATCCCCCAACACTGAGATGGCGACCGTCAGGACACACAGCAGCAGGAAGGCCGTTATATTGCCAGCAGGCTTCAGCCAAAGTGCCGCCACTAACGCCACCGCCAACGCCAGTAGCATGCCTCCCAGCACGCCTTCCCGGGTCTTGCCGGGACTGACACGGGGGGCCAGCTTGTGTTTGCCAAAGGCGCGGCCGGCAAAATAGGCGCCAATATCAGCGCCCCAGACGAGCATGATCAGCAGAATCACATAACCCGGCCCAAATTCGCGATGCAGCAACACCATCGCCGCCCAGGCGGGCAGCAGGATAAAGATACCGGCCACACCACGTGCGAAGGCCAGGCGCCACAAACCACTGCTCTGCGGATAACCCAGCACTGACATCAGTGCCAGGGTCCACCACATCAGCGCAAGCACCAGGATCACCGCAGCCCAGCTCTCCTGCTGCAGCAACAGGTAGGTGCCATACATCATCCCACCAAGCAGCGCAGCATAGAGGAGACGCCCTGATGTATGTTGCAGACCGCTCAGGCGCGCCCACTCCCAGCCGCCGAGCGAAAAGATCAGTGCCAGGATCAGGGCAAAGAGGGGGGAAGAGAGGGCCCAGATCCCCCACACCGTAAGCGGTGCAAGAATAAGCGCGGTAATGATGCGTTGTTTAAGCATGCCCGCCCTGTTCGACCTGTTCGCCGGTGCGGCCAAAGCGACGTTGGCGCCCGGCATAGGAGGCGAAGGCCTCGGTCAGTGCCTGCTCATCGAATTCGGGCCACAGCAAATCGGTAAAATAGAGTTCTGTATAGGCCAACTGCCAGAGCAGGAAGTTGCTGATGCGCTGCTCACCGCCGGTGCGAATAAACAGATCAGGCTCGGGCAAATCACTCAGGGAAAGTTGCTGCCGGATCAGCTCGGGTGTTATTTGCCCGCTTTGCAGTCGTCCTGCCACAACCTCCCCGGCAAGGTAACGGCAGGCCTGGGTTATATCCCAGCGTCCGCCGTAATTGGCCGCAATATTCAGACATAATCTGTCATTATTCCGGGTCAGCGCCTCGCTATCGATGATACGCTGCTGCAACTCTTCATTGAATGCACTGATATCGCCGATAACCCTCAGGCGAACACCATTTTTATCTAATTTTTTAACTTCACTCTGCAGTGCCGACAAGAACAGATTCATCAGCACCCCGACCTCGTCTTTCGGACGGCGCCAGTTTTCACTGCTGAAGGCAAACAGGGTGAGGGCCTCGACGCCGGAGGCGATGCAACCCTTAATCGTCTTGCGCACCGCTTCCAGACCGACACGATGCCCGGCAACGCGGGGCAGGTGTCGCTTACGTGCCCAGCGGCCGTTACCATCCATGATGATGGCAACGTGCCGGGGTATTTTCTGCAATGGGGAGTTGGAATTCTCTTTTTCGGCCATGCCCACCAATATCCGCCGTCGCTATTGTGATAAGAGAACACCGGCAAATTGCCGGTGCGCTGTTCCGTCTAGATGGACAGCAGATCCTTTTCCTTGGCCTCAACCAGCTGGTCGACCTCGGCAATATACTTATCGGTGATCTTCTGGATGTTCTCCTCGGCACCGCGGGCCTCATCCTCGCTGATATCCTTCTCTTTGAGCAGCGCCTTGATATCGGAGTTGGCATCGCGGCGGATGTTGCGGATCGCCACCTTGCTGTGCTCACCCTCATTCCTGACCACCTTGGTCAAATCCCGGCGGCGCTCCTCGGTCAGTGGCGGCATCGGCACCCGGATCACCGTACCGGCACTGGAGGGGTTAAGACCCAGATCGGAGGTCATGATCGCCTTTTCCACCACAGAGACCATCGGCTTCTCCCAGGGAGTGACGGCCAGGGTGCGTGAGTCCTCAACAGAGATATTGGCCACCTGGCCAATCGGTACCTGAGAACCGTAATAGTCGACGGTGATATGATTTAACAGGCTTGGGTGGGCACGACCCGTGCGAATCTTGCTCAACTCACCTTTCAGCGCCTCGATGCTTTTTTGCATACGGGATTCGGCGTCTTTTTGAATGTCGTTAATCATCACTTTTCTCCACGCTCTACCAACGTACCCACATCCTCACCGCGCAGGATCTGCAACAGCACGCCAGGTTCATTCATGTTGAACACTCGCAGCGGCAAATTATGATCACGGCACAATACGATAGCCGTCAAATCCATTACCCCGAGTTGGCGCTCCAGCACCTCATCATAGGTCAGACGTGAATAGCGTTTCGCGTCGGGGTCCTTAACCGGATCAGCGCTATACACACCATCCACCTTGGTCGCCTTTAGCACCAAATCGGCATTAATCTCGATCCCACGCAGAGTTGCCGCAGAATCAGTCGTAAAGAAGGGGTTACCGGTCCCCGCCGCCATGATCACCACCCGTCCCTTTTCCAGATGACG
The DNA here is from genome assembly GCA_026196275.1 of Gammaproteobacteria bacterium. GTDB lineage: Bacteria > Pseudomonadota > Gammaproteobacteria > Thiohalomonadales > Thiohalomonadaceae > JAPHTQ01. The sequence goes on along the minus strand of JAPHTQ010000048.1, from coordinate 4,730 downwards.
GATGGCGCGGCGTCGTACGTAATCCTCACAGACCTGGTGAATGGGCAGTGCCGACATCACACGCACCGCCACTCCCGCCTTCTCCAGGCCGTCCTGCACGGACAGGGCATTGATCACCGTGGCCAGCATACCCATGTGGTCAGCCGTGGCTCGCTCCATACCGCCGGAGGCCAGACTGACACCACGAAAAATATTACCGCCGCCGATCACCAAACCGACCTCAACGCCGGCCTTAACGGCTTCAGCGATCTCCCTGGAGATGCGCTGCACCACAGCCGGATCGATACCGAAACCCTGTTCGCCCATCAGCGCTTCGCCGCTGAGCTTGAGAAGGATACGCTTGTAAGTCAGTTCACTGTCGGCGACGCTCATGGCTCAGCTACCTTTAACCTGGGCCATCACCTCGTCGGCGAAGTTCTCCTGTTTCTTCTCGATACCCTCGCCCACCTCAAAACGCTCAAAAGCGATAACCTTGGCACCGGCACTCTTAAGCAGCTTCTCAACAGTGGTGTCGGGATCCTTGACGAAGGGCTGACCCAACAGGGTGATCTCCTTGAGGTACTTGTTGATGCGACCACCGATCATCTTCTCGATAATCTCGGCAGGCTTGCCACTCTCCTGGGCCTGGGCGGTGAAGATCTCTTTTTCCTTTTCGATGAGTGCCGGGTCGACATCATCAGCAGAAACCGCCTGCGGCTTGCTCGCAGCGATGTGCATGGCAATGTCGCGACCAAGTTCGGCACTCCCACCCTCGATATCAACCACAACGCCGATGCGGCTACCGTGGGAGTAGCTGGCCAGCTGACCGTTGGCGCTGCTCATCAGCTTGAAGCGGCGCACGGTCATGTTCTCTCCAATCTTGGCGATCATCGTCTTCAGGGTATCGGCGACTGAGTTGCCGGCAGCCATCGGCAGCGCCAGCAGGGCGTCCATATCAGCAGGCTGCTTATCCAGAGCCAGTTGGGCCACTTCGTTGCAGAAACTCTGAAAGTCATCTCCCTTGGAGACAAAGTCGGTTTCGCAGTTGACCTCAACGATGGCAATCTTTTTGTTGTCATCGCTGGCCTTGATGGCGATCAGGCCCTCGGCGGCAGTACGGCCGGCCTTCTTGTCGGCTTTGGCCAGACCGGTCTTGCGCATGTGCTCGATGGCCGCATCGATGTCACCATCACACTCCACCAGAGCCTTCTTGCACTCCATCATGCCGGCGCCGGTGCGCTCGCGCAGATCCTTTACCATTGCAGCGGTAATTGCCATGTCTTTATATCCTCTCAGCAATTCATCAGTACGTGTTACCCCGCCGCCATTAAACTGGCGGCGGAATCAAATTCTTGTTTCAAAAAAGGGGGCAATGCCCCCTTTTTCTGGATGGTCCGGGCGTTTAGCTTGCCGCCTCGGTATCCTCCCCGGTGACCTCAATGAACTCATCCTTGGCGCTACCGCCGGTTGAGGAAGAGGCCTTGCCCTCAAGGATCGCATTGGCCGCACCCTGTACATAGAGGGTGATGGCACGGATCGCATCATCGTTGCCGGGGATAACATAGTCGATCCCCTCCGGGCTGCCGTTGGTATCGATAACGGCAATTACCGGGATACCGAGCTTCTTCGCTTCGGTGATGGCGATCTTCTCGTGACCCACGTCAACGACGAACAGCGCATCGGGCAGACCCGCCATATCCTTGATACCACCCAGGCTGCGATCCAGCTTCTCCATCTCGCGACGGCGCATCAGCGCCTCTTTCTTGGTCAAGCGGTCCAGCGAACCGTCCTGGTCCATCGCCTCAAGATCCTTCAGGCGCTTGATCGACTGCTTGACGGTCTTGTAGTTGGTCAGCATGCCGCCCAGCCAGCGGTGGTTCACATAGGGCATGCTGCAACGCTCGGCCTCTTCGCGGATAATGTCGCGGGCCTGGCGCTTGGTACCGACAAACATGATATTGCCCTTTTTGGATGCGAGCTTGGAGATGAAATTCATCGCATCGTTGTACAGCGGCAAGGACTTCTCGAGGTTGATGATGTGGATCTTGTTACGGTCACCGAAGATGAACGGACCCATCTTGGGGTTCCAGTAACGGGTCTGGTGGCCGAAGTGTACGCCGGCCTCCAGCATTTGACGCATGGTAACGTTAGACATCTTACATAACTCCTGTGGTTGGGTTTTTCCTCCATGTGTCGGCGGTTAACCAACCCCTCGCGGGGCACCCGGATAACCCTTCAACACATGTGTGGATTTCGGCCCGGGCGGACAATCCGCTTTCGGCCGATTTTGGGTTTGCCTATCAAAGCCGCCCTTTATACCATAAGGGCCCTTGTTCAACAACGATAAAACCCCAATCTGCTGAGGATGGCCCCGCCCCGTCGCCGCCATGCACGCTACCGGACAAAACCAGGAATATCAAACAGATGAGCGTAACTATCAAGACTGCGGAAGAGATCGAAAAGATGCGCGTGGCCGGCCGCCTGGCGGCCGAGGTGCTGGAGATGATCGCACCGCACGTCAGGCCCGGTATCACCACTGAGGAGCTTGATCGCCTCTGCCACGACTATATCGTCAACGAACAGCAGGCGATCCCCGCCCCGCTCAATTACCACGGTTTCCCCAAGTCGATCTGCACCTCGATAAACCATATTGTTTGCCATGGCATACCGGCCGAGAAGAAGCTGAAAAAGGGCGATATCGTCAATATCGACATTACCGTGATCAAGGATGGCTATCACGGCGACACCAGCATGATGTTCTTCGTCGGCGAGCCTGCGATCAAGGCCCGGCGCCTGGTAGAGGTGGCCCGTGAGTGCCTGCTCATCGGCATCAACATGGTCAAACCGGGGATGCGCCTGGGCGATATCGGCCACGCGATCCAGACCCACGCCGAGGCCCACCACTACTCCATCGTGCGCGAATACTGCGGCCACGGTATTGGCAAGGAGTTCCACGAGGACCCCCAGGTACTGCACTACGGCAGACCCGGTAGTGGCCTGGAACTCAAGCCGGGCATGACCTTCACTATCGAACCCATGGTCAACGGCGGCAAGCGCAATGTCAGCCTGATGCGCGACGGCTGGACTGTCGTCACCAAGGATCGCAGTCTCTCGGCACAGTGGGAACACACTATCCTGGTCACCGAGGATGGTCACGAGGTACTCACCCAACGCCGGGATGAAACCCTTTAACATGACTGAGGCCGTCACCGAGCTGTTTCCCCTGGATGATTTTGAGGCCACTCTCAGCGCCACAAGCAATCCGGTAAAACTGTTCCGTGACACCATCCAGCATGCGCATGAACTCCTCGAATACCGCTTTCTCAACAATGAGCCGATCACCTCTCTGGTCGCCCACCGGGCACAGTTCATAGATCAGCTGCTGATCCATGCCTGGCGCCATACCTGCGACACCGAGCTCGATGGCATCGCCCTTGTCGCCGTTGGCGGCTATGGGCGCGGCGAACTGCACCCCCACTCCGACATCGACATCATGCTGCTGGCCGAGGCCGAGGCCCTGCAACAGCACGGGGCGGCGCTGGAGAAATTCCTTATGTTCCTGTGGGATCTGGGACTGGAGATCGGCCACAGCGTACGCACCGTCGAGGACTGTATCGAGCAGGCTCGCAACGATATCACCGTCGCCACCAACATCATGGAGGCACGCCTGCTGTGCGGCCCGAGGGCACTGTTCGAGGCGATGCGCGAACAGACCGACCAGAACCACATCTGGCCTGGGCGCGACTTCTTTCGCGCCAAGTGGGAAGAGCAGATCACCCGTCACCACAAATTCCATGACACCGCCTTCAACCTCGAACCCAACATCAAGGAGGGGCCGGGAGGACTGCGCGACATCCAGATGATCGGCTGGGTGGCCAAACGTCACTTCGGCGCCGAGACCCTGGGCGATCTGGTCGGACACGGCTTTCTCACTGCTACCGAGTATCTCACCCTGAGCGAGGGACAGACCTTTCTGTGGAAGGTGCGCTACGGCCTGCATATCCTGGCAAAACGGCGCGAGGACCGGCTGCTGTTCGACCATCAGCGCAGCCTGGCCGCACAGTTCGGTTATCGGGATGACGACAAACGCCTGGCGGTGGAGCAGTTCATGAAAGACTACTACCGCACTGTGATGGAGCTGGGACGGCTCAACGAGATGCTGCTGCAGTATTTTCAGGAGGAGATCCTCTACGCCGGCCAGAGCGACACCCCCAAGCCGATCAACCGCCGCTTCCAGTCGCGCCACGGCTTTATCGAGGTCACCACCGCAGAGGTCTTCGCACAGCACCCTTATGCATTGCTGGAGATGTTTCTGATTCTGGCCCAACACCCTGCACTTAAAGGGGTGCGTGCCGGCACCATCCGCCTGCTGCGTGCCCACACCTATCTCATCGACGAGCGGTTTCGTAGCGATCTGCGCTGTCGTAGCCTGTTTATGGAGCTGCTTCGCCAGCCCCAGGGGATCACCCACCAGCTGCGGCGCATGAACCGCTATGGGGTGCTCGCCGCCTACCTCCCCGCCTTCGGCAATGTGGTCGGGCAGATGCAGCACGATCTGTTCCACGTCTACACCGTGGATGAGCACACCCTCAACGTGGTCCGCAACCTGCGACGTTACTCGGTGCCCGAATACCATCATGAGTTCCCGCTATGCAGCCGCATTATCCAGCAACTGGCCAAGCCGGAGCTGCTCTATATCGCCGGCCTGTTTCATGACATTGCCAAGGGGCGCGGCGGCGACCACTCCCTCC
>JAPHTQ010000087.1 GCA_026196275.1 Gammaproteobacteria bacterium | reverse complement strand
GGCGCCCGCTTTTATCTGGTGGCCGGTCTGATGCGCTGGGGAGGAGCGAGAATGGAACAAACACTGCGGGCCTATATCGATCGCATTGGCTGGATCCTCGTCCTGCTGATCATCGCTGTCTATTTTGTGATGAACAACGGTGGTAATGGATAAGCGGATATTTGCCCGGTGTCTCATCGGCTTGCTGTTGGGCGGGTTGCTCAGTGGTTGTGGTCAAATGCAACCGGTGGGTTCACGTAGCCAGATGATCGAACACCGGGTCGAGTCTGGTGACACCCTTTACTCCATTGCCTGGCGTTATGGCTATAATCCGCGCACAGTGGCGGCATGGAACAATATCCCTTCTCCCTATACCATCCATCCTGGCCAGCGCATCCTGATCATCCCTCCGCATCAGCAAAATGCGCGCAATACCCCTCCTGCGGAGCAGGCTTCAGTGACTCACCGCTCACCCGTTACCAGCGCGCTTGCCACATCCTCCAGCCCCGCCCGTGTGGCGACCAGCTCAACACCGAGGAAAAAGGTTGAAAACACCCCGTCTCGACTCCAGAACAAGGACATACGCTGGAGCTGGCCTACAGCAGGAAAAGTGTTAACGCCGTTCGCCCTCGCCAAGGGTAAAAAGGGGATGGATATTGGCGGCAAACTGGGGCAACCTGTAACCGCTGCGGCTGATGGTACGGTTGTCTACAGCGGCAGCGGCTTGATCGGCTACGGTAACCTGATCATTATCAAACATAACGACACCTATCTTAGCGCCTATGGGCACAACCGGCGGTTGCTGGCAAAGGAGGGGGATATGGTAAAGCAGGGCGGAAAAATTGCTGAAATGGGAGATAGCGGAAAACGGGGCGTCATGCTCCATTTTGAGATCCGCCGTGATGGCAATCCGGTGAATCCGATGCGATATCTACCTGAACAAGGGAGTTGAGGGCAACTGCAATGGTCAGAGAAAACAGACCGGACAATACGGATAGCGTCGTCGAAGAAGGGAGAGAGGCACCCCTTGATTCGACGGGTAAGGTGGAGAAAAAGATGGAAGACAGTACTGCAGAGCCGGATAGTCCCAAGTTCAAGGCCGGCGTCATCCCCGATGGTCAACTCGACGCAACCCGGCTTTATTTGAGCGAGATTGGTTTCTCACCACTGCTTAGCGCTGAGGAGGAGGTCTACTACTCCCGCTTGGCGCAGAAAGGGGATGAGTCCGGGCGCAAGCGCATGATTGAGAGTAATCTGCGGCTGGTAGTCAAGATCGCCCGTCGTTACCTCAACCGGGGACTCGCCCTGCTTGACCTGATCGAGGAGGGTAATCTCGGACTTATCCGTGCGGTGGAGAAGTTCGACCCCGAACGCGGTTTCCGCTTCTCCACCTACGCCACCTGGTGGATCCGCCAGACCATCGAGCGGGCGATCATGAACCAGACCCGCACCATTCGCCTGCCGATCCATGTGGTCAAGGAGATCAACGTTTATCAGCGTGCGGCGCGCCACCTGGCACAGAGCCTGGACCACGAGCCGATGCCGGAGGAGATCGCCGAACTGCTGGACAGGCCCATCGAGGATGTGAAGAAGATGATGGGACTGAATGAGCGGGTCACCTCGGTGGATGTGCCGCTGGGACGTGATGCGGACAAATCACTGCTCGATGCCATCCCCGATGAGAACAATCTCGACCCCTCGGACCTGCTGCAGGATGAGGATGTCCGCGGCAACATCGACCTGTGGCTCAACAAGCTGAGCGACAAGCAGCGTGAGGTGGTGGAGCGACGCTTCGGCCTGCATGGCTATGACGTTTCCACCCTGGAGGAGGTAGGTGTCGAGATTGGTGTCACCCGTGAGCGGGTGCGCCAGATCCAGATCGAGGCACTCAAGCGCCTGCGCGAGATCCTTGAAAACCAGGGCTACAGCGGCGATGCTTTATAACTAAAAGCCTTTGCGTTGAGATTTTCAGCCTTTAATGATAATCGCTGCGACTACGCGGCGGCCTTCGCCGGCGAGGATGTTGTAGGTGCGGCAGGCGGCTGCATTGCCCATCACCTCGTAGCCTATCCTCAGTTCGATCAATGCAGCCAGCAGTGTGTTGTCAGGGAAGCGCATCTTCTCCCCGGTCCCCAGCAGCAGCACCTCAGGTTGTAGTGCGCTGATCGGCGCCAGATTCGCCGTTGTAACCTGCTCCAGTGTGTTGGCTCCCCACGTTGGCAGCAGCCTTCCCGGACTGAGAATGAAACTCTCCGTCAGTTCGATCCGCGCCTCCTCGTCCCGCAGATCGGCAGGATTGGGAGAGTTGAGGATCACGCTTTCCGGCCGGCAGGCGTGGATAGTGTAGATCCCCTCGGGCTGTTCGCGGGTGAATTTCATGCAATTTTTCCCGTAAGAATAGTAGCTTATCTGTCCCCGGCCGATTGACAGGGAATTATGGCCCCAGTAATGTTAGCAGCTTTCATCTCGCCGTTTCGGATCGCTGATCCTAGGCTTTTGGACCACCATTTCGGATATTGCCACCTTGATAGAAGAGTTCCAGAGAATCAAGCGTTTGCCGCCCTACGTCTTCGCCATCGTCAACGAGCTGAAGGCAAAAGCACGTGCTCGCGGTGAGGATATTGTCGATTTCGGCATGGGCAATCCGGATCAGCCCACACCGAAGCATATCGTTGACAAGCTGGCCGAGGCGGCACAGCGTCCGGATACCCACCGCTACTCCATGTCTCGCGGGATCCCGCGGCTGCGCCGGGCGATCTGCAACTGGTACCGGGAAAATTACGCGGTCGAGCTCGACCCCGAGAGCGAGGCGATCGTCACCATCGGCTCGAAGGAGGGGCTGGCCCACCTGGCGCTGGCCACCACCGGCCCGGGGGATGCGGTGCTGGTGCCCAACCCGGCCTATCCGATCCACCCCTACGGTTTTGTCATCTCCGGGGCCGATATCCGCCATGTGCCTCTGGTGGAGGGGAAGGATTTTTTCGCCGAGCTGGAGAAGGCGATCCGCGACTCCTGGCCCAAGCCGAAGTTTCTGGTGCTCAATTTCCCCGGCAACCCGACCACCCAGTGTGTGGAGCTGGAGTTCTTCGAGCGGGTGGTGGCGATTGCCCGCGAGCACGAGATTTGGGTGATCCACGACATCGCCTACGCCGAGATCGTCTTCGACGGCTACAAGGCCCCCTCGATCATGGAGGTGCCCGGGGCCAAAGAGGTGGCGGTAGAGTTTTACTCCCTCTCCAAAAGCTATAACATGCCCGGTTGGCGGGTCGGCTTCATGGTCGGCAATCCTGCCTTGGTGAGCGCCCTGGCACGCATCAAGTCCTACCTCGACTACGGCATGTTTACCCCTATTCAGGTGGCGGCGATCGCCGCGCTGGAGGGGCCGCAAGAGTGCGTCGCTGAGATCCGCCAGATGTACCAGGACCGCCGCGATGTGTTGTGCGATGGCCTTAACAGCATCGGTTGGCAGGTGGAGAAACCGAAGGCGACGATGTTTCTCTGGGCGCCGATCCCCGAGGCCTACCGTCACCTCGGTTCACTGGAGTTTTCCAAGAAACTCCTGGAGGAGGCCCGTGTCGCCGTCTCACCCGGTATCGGTTTTGGTGAGTACGGTGATGACCATGTTCGCTTCGGTCTTATCGAGAACGAACACCGCACCCGCCAGGCCATTCGTGGAATTCGTGATATGTTCCGCAAGGATGATCTGCTTTGACCCTATCAGCCACTGACACTGCCGAGACGCTTCAACCCCTCATGCGCCCGATACAGAAATCCTCCAAATTGGCCAATGTCTGCTACGACATCCGTGGCCCGGTGATGACCCATGCCCGCCTGATGGAAGAGGAGGGGTATCGCATCATCAAACTCAATATCGGCAACCTTGCACCGTTCGGTTTCGACACCCCTGAAGAGATCCAGCAGGACGTGATCCACAATCTGCCCCAGGCCTCCGGTTATTCCGAGTCCAGGGGGCTGTTCGCCGCACGCAAGGCGATCATGCACTATACCCAGGCCAAGGGGATCCCCGGCGTGGGGATGGATGATATCTACATCGGCAACGGCGCCTCGGAACTGATCGTGCTGGCGATGCAGGGGCTGTTGGAAAACGGTGATGAGGTTCTGGTGCCGAGTCCGGACTACCCGCTGTGGACCGCGGCGGTGAGTCTCGGCGGGGGGCGGCCGCGCCACTATGTCTGTGATGAGGGGGCAGGATGGTTGCCCGATATCGACGATATTCGCAGCAAGATCACCCGAAACACCCGTGCCATCGTCATTATAAACCCCAACAATCCGACCGGGGCGCTCTACCCTGAGGAGCTGTTGCTGGAGCTGGTCGAACTGGCGCGTCAGCACCAGCTGATCATCTATGCCGATGAGATCTACGACAAGATGCTCTACGACGGGCAACAACACACCTCCATCGCCTCGTTGGCGGATGATGTCTTGTTTGTCACCTTCAACGGCCTGTCGAAAAACTATCGGGCCTGTGGTTACCGTGCCGGCTGGATGGTCGTCTCCGGTGAGCAGAGTCACGCCCAGGACTATATCGAGGGGCTGAATATCCTCTCCTCGATGCGTCTTTGCTCCAATGTGCCGGGTCAGTTTGCCATCCAGACCGCACTCGGTGGTTACCAGAGCATCAATGATCTGGTGGCCGAGGGTGGCAGGTTGCGGCGTCAGCGCGACATGGCCTGGGAGATGGTCAATGCCCTGCCGGGGGTGAGCTGTGTCAAACCCCAGGCTGCACTCTACCTGTTTCCCCGGCTCGACCCGAAGATGTATCCTATCGCCGATGATCAGGCCTTCGCCCTGGAGTTGCTGAAGGATGAGAAGGTGCTGGTCGTGCAGGGTAGCGGTTTTAACTGGAGTGAACCCGATCACTTCCGCATGGTCTTTCTGCCCAACGGCGATGACCTGACCGAGGCGATGAGGCGCATTGAGCGCTTCCTGCACCACTACCGCAAGCGGCATAGTTGAGGCTAGGTATCGCTAACGCGATAGGTTTGATTGATTATTGCACCGCAGAGACGCCGAGGACGCGGAGAAGAGCAAGTTTGATAAAGGAAATCCCGAATTTCCGCATTAATAGTTTTTCTTTGCGCTCTTTGCGCCTGGACAATATGCTCCCTGCATTGTCTACCACCGCCATCCATGGCGGCGTCTGCGGTGAGTCGTTTTTATCAAAAATTTGTAACAAATAAGGATGGTCATGAATCCCGTTAAAGTTGGTTTGCTGGGGCTGGGTACTGTAGGTGGCGGTACCGTCAATGTATTGCAGCGCAATGCCGAGGAGATCGCCCGTCGTGCCGGACGTGGTATTGAGATCGTGCAGGCCTCGGCCCGCGACCTGACCAAGCCGCGTATCTGCGAGACCGAGGGGATCGCGCTGACCACCGATCCGGCCGAGGTGGTAGACAACCCCGATGTCGAGGTGGTGCTGGAGCTGATTGGTGGCGATACTCTGGCCTTCGAGATGGTGATGCGGGCGATCGGTAACGGCAAGCATGTGGTGACCGCCAACAAGGCTCTGATCGCCAAGCACGGCAACGAGATTTTTGCTGCGGCCCAGGATAATGACGTGATGGTGGCCTTCGAGGCGGCAGTGGCCGGTGGCATCCCGATCATCAAGGCGATCCGAGAAGGACTGGCCGCCAACAATATCGAGTGGCTGGCCGGCATCATCAATGGTACCGGCAACTTCATCCTCACCGCGATGCGCGAGGAGGCTCGTGACTTTGCCGATGTGCTGGCCGAGGCGCAGCGCCTGGGCTATGCCGAGGCCGATCCCACCTTCGATGTCGAGGGGATCGATGCGGCGCACAAGCTGACCATCCTCGCCTCCATCGCGTTCGGTATGCCGCTCAACTTCGATGCGGTGCACACCGAGGGGATCACCCACGTCACCCGCGAGGATGTGGTATTGGCCGAGGAGCTGGGCTACCGCATCAAGCACCTGGGGATCGCCCGCCGCACCCCCACCGGTATCGAGCTGCGCGTGCACCCCACCCTGATCCCCGAGGCCCAGCTGCTGGCCAGCGTCGATGGGGTGATGAACGCGGTGCTGGTGCAGGGTGAT
>JAPHTQ010000017.1 GCA_026196275.1 Gammaproteobacteria bacterium | reverse complement strand
GGTTGACACGCCACGGGTTTCCCCGTGGTTACCTGGCGCGAAGCAAGCAGGTGCAGGGCTTTCAGACTGGCGATCACGTCCGGGCGGTGGTGCCGAGCGGAAAGAAAGTCGGTACGTACACCGGTCGGGTTGCAGTCCGCGCCAGTGGCAGCTTCAACATCCAGACCGCCCAGGGCGTTGTTCAGGGGATTAGCCATCGGCATTGCCGCCTGATCCAGCGCAACGATGGTTATGGGTATTCGGTTCAATCGAAGATAGCACTAAATTCAAAGGAGGTCGCGAGACAGGCCGCCTGACGGCGGGCGCTATCCCTCCCCGCCCTGAACGGCGGGGTTTCTCGCGCAAACTGATGAATTACTGTAACGGCTTGAAGCGGTACAGCACGGCTGTGTTGCTGTTGTTTGTCTCGCTGTTTTTCTCGGCGGGGCAGGCTGCACCGTCGGATTTTCAGTTTGTCGATATCCATGGTGAGACGGTCGATTTCGAGGATTATCGCGGCAAATGGGTAGTGGTCAACTACTGGGCCACCTGGTGCCCACCCTGCCTGGAAGAGATCCCGGAGCTGATTCACTTTCATGAGAGGCACAAGAATGATACCGCGGTGGTGGTCGGCTTCAATATGGAAGAAAAATCCCCGGAGCTATTGAGTGAGTTTGTTGAAGAAAATATGATGACCTATCCGGTGGTTCCCATGAGTGATGATTTGGCGCTGGTAGGCGATGTTCCCGGTTTGCCTACCACCTACCTGCTGGACCCGACGGGTAAACCCGTTGCCATGCAGGTGGGGGAGATCACTGCCGAGATGTTGGAGAAATTTATCGCCGGAAATAATCGCTGAGCCGGTTATCATCTCACCCCCCAGGAGGAAGTAAGAATGTACAAAAAAATTGTGATGCTTCTTTTTGCCGCGCTGGCTCTCAATACTGCTGTGCTGGCCGCAGAGGGACCCCGCGATCCCTACACCTATTTCTTCAATGAAACTTTTGGAGACTATGCTGAAGAGATCGAGACGGCCCGTGATGAGGGCAAGAAGGGTGTGATGATCTTCTTCGAGATGGATGAGTGCCCCTTCTGTCACTGGATGAAGCAGAATGTGCTTAACCAGCCCGAGATTCAGGCCTACTATCGCGAGCACTTCCTGATGTTCCCGGTGGATATCGAGGGTGATGTGCAGGTTACCAACTTCAAGGGTGAGACCAAGGCGCAGAAGGAGTTCGCCTTCAATGAATTCCGTGTGCGTGCCACGCCGGTGATCGCCTTTTTCGATCTGGATGGCAACATGGTCCACCGTCATACCGGCAAGACCTCAGATGTGGAAGAATTCCTGCTGATGGGACGTTTTGTCGCCGAAGAGCACTACAAAAAGACACGTTTTGTCCGCTTCAAGCGTGAGCACCGCGACTGACGGGTCTGAACGATGCAGATTAAAAGTTTAGGGTCACTATCTGCTGCCTTGTCCCTGCTGATACTCCTCAGTCAGCCACTTGTGGCGAGTGATACCATTGAACCCCTTCCCGAACCACTGACACTGGAGCATGCATTATCGCTGGTGGAGACGGGGCATCCGGCACTGCGAAGGCAGATAGCAGCGCAGGCGCGCTCCGAGGCGGAGCTGGAGGGCGTCGAGGCCAACAATGCCCCGTCGGTCAGTATCGAGGGCCATGCGCGCTGGGTGCAACCCTCATCGGTCTACGATGATGATGACATTACCGACGATCACAAGCTGAGCCTGTTTGTTCGCAAGCCACTCTATGACTTCGGCCGTACCGAGGCGCAGCGCAATGCGGCAGCGCAGGGGCAACTCAGTGCCGAGCAGCGTTACCGGTGGGCACTGCAACAGCGTAAAGTCGAGGTGATGCGTGCCTATTTTGATGTGGTGTTGTCGGACCTGGCCTACAATCGTGAAAATGAGCAGCTTGCCATCGATTTCATCGAGCTGGATAGGCTTCGTGATCGGCATGAACTGGGACAGGCCTCTGATGTACAGCTGTTTGAACTGGAGAGTCGCTACCAGGCGACGCGCACCCAGTTCAATCTCAGCCAGACCCGGCAGCGGGCAACCCGTGCGAGGCTCGCCAATCTGCTGGATCGCCCCGGCATGTTGCCATCGACGGTGCAGCGCCCGAAGCTTGATTACCACAAGCGTGAATTACCCGAATACGAAGAGCTGGTAGCACTGGCCCTGGCGGAGAACCCGCAGCTTCGGGCGTTGCAGGCTGAATTGCAGGCGGCACAGCAGCAGATCGAGGCGGCTCGCGCGGGTGGTTCGCCGCGTCTCGATGGGGAGCTGGAGGCCTCGAGCTACAGCCGTGATATGGGCTCCCGTGATCGTGTGCGAGCAGGGGTCTATCTTGAATTCCCGCTCTACACCGGCGGCCGGATCGATGCCGCGGTGGCTGCCCGGCGTGCGGATCTCTATGAGATCCAGGCGCGACTTGACGAGACACGCTATGCGCTGCGCCAGCAGGTACTGGATGCCTGGCTGGATCTGCAGAGTCTCAGCCTGAAGCGTGAGCGTGCCTACGCCGAGCTCGACTTTCGTGAACTCTATCTGGATCAGAGCCGGACCAATTACGAGCTGGAGTTCAAGGCGGACCTTGGTGATGCCATGGTACGTATGAGCGATGCCCAGATTGCGCTGGCCCGGAATGATTATGAGTATGCGATTGCATGGGAGCAGCTGCTGGTACTGACCGGCGGCAAGTTGACTGGCGATGAAGCTGTGAAACCAGCCGAAGGTGAGGAGAGGGAAAATTAAATGAAAGGTGCAGTCAAGACAGGTCTTGTACTTTGTGCGATCTTGACCCCGGGGTTGGCCACGGCGGCATGGGATGCGGTGGTTGACTGGGCGCAGCGTACCGAGCTGAGCACGGCAACCAGCGGTGTGGTGGAGAGCGTGCCGGTCAGGGCAGGGCAACGGGTAGAGAAGGGGGAATTGCTGTTGCAACTGAAGCAGCGTGCCCTGCGAGCCCGGGTCGAACAGGGCAAGGCGGCGCTGGAACATGGCAGACAGCTGCGTGAAGAGGCGGGCCTTGAGCTGGAGCGTGCCGAGGAGCTCTATGCCCGCACCCTGCTGGCCGATCACGATCTGGATCTGGCAAAAATCGCCTATGCCGAGGCCGATGCGAGCTATCAGCTGAGCCGGGCCAGGTACCAAGAGGCGTTGGAGGCGCTCAACAACAGCGAGCTGCGCGCGCCCTTTACGGCTGTTGTTCTGGCCCGCAGGGTGGAGCCGGCGCAAACGGTAGTAACGCAGTTGCGCGTCGAGCCGATGGTGATCCTTGCCGCCGCCGACAAGCGGCTTGCCCGTTTCAGGGTTAGTGCTGAAGAGCTGGCGGATTTCCCTCTGGACAAGACGCTAACCGTCGAACTGGAGGGCGTTCGCCATGAGGGGCGTGTCACGTCGATCAATCTGGAAGCCGTTGCTGAAAACGGCTCCTTCGAGGTTGAGGTCCTGTTTGATGCGGACTCGACCACCCTGCCGGGGAGCCGTGCGAAGGTGAGCCTGCCGTGACGGCGTGTCTGCACTGCCGCGTTTCAGGGCGGGTGCAGGGGGTCTGGTTTCGCGCCAGTACCCGAGAGCAGGCCCATAGGCTCGGGCTGACCGGGTATGTGAAGAATCTTGCTGATGGCCGGGTCGAGGTGTTGGCGTGTGGCAGGCGCGGTGCGCTGGAATCGCTGCAGGCGTGGTTGTGGCGGGGGTCGGAGGCGGCGGCAGTAAGCGAGGTGGAGTGCCGCGAGATCGAGACGGCAGCGCCTGAGGTGTTCACCGTTGTCTGAGGGCGATCAGCGGAACCACTTGCTGCGAAGGGCGGCATAGACCAGATTGGGATAACGGAAACTGCCCAGACTGCCGTTGTAGCGGGCCAGTGCACGGGTCCGGTTGCCCTTTTCCATGTCCAGATAGTAACGCAGGATGGTACAACCGAAACGCAGGTTGGTCTGCACGTTGAACAGATTGTCATCCGGCCGTCCCAACTCCTTCAGCCAGAAGGGCATCACCTGCATCAGCCCCTGGGCGCCGGCTGAGGAGATGGCGAAACGATCAAAATTGCTCTCGACCTGAATGACCGCCAGCACCAGCTCCGAGGGAAGCCCTGCCCGCGAGGCTTCAAGGTGGAGATGGCGCAGCAGCTCAAGCCGCTGATGCTCATCGGGCATGACCCTGGCAAGACGGCTCGACATGTCCAGTAGCCATACCTCTGCATCGAAGCGGTCCCCGAAGCCCTCGTTTTGCGCCAGCGCAGCGATCAGCCGCTGTTTAAGTTCGGGATCCACGTCCTGCTTGGCTGCCGAGCAGGTGCCAGACAACAGGAGCAGGGAGATTAGAAGGGGAAGATGGCGTAGAGTCACATCGGTCTCCATGGTTTGTCGATCAGTATAGCGCCTTCTATTCCCCACCTAAAGGATCGAGACTGAGGCGTGCCGGATAGGCTTGAAGTCCCAGGAGGGGAGCGGCAGTTTGATGACAACACGACAACAAAAACGGGTACTGCCCTGGCGGCAGTGGCTGCTGCCACTGATGGTTGCGGTGATGGTCACCCTGCTCATGCTCTGGGGGGAGTCTGCATCCGCCCTGTTGCGTTACGACCGTGACGGCCTCGCCCGGGGTGAGCTATGGCGGGCAGTGACCGGCCATTTTGTACACCTTGGCTGGTCCCATCTGCTACTGAATCTTGCCGGTCTGTTTCTGGTGTGGCTGCTGGTGGGAGAGGCGCTGAGCCGCCGCGGCTGGCTGTTGCTGCTATCGAGCTGTTCTGTTTTTCTCGGCGCGGCCCTGTGGCTGTTCAGCCCGCTGTTACAGTGGTACGTCGGCCTCTCCGGGTTGCTGCACGGGATGCTCTTCGCCGGTGCGCTGGTGCAGTTCGGCGGCGGCGACAGGGGCGGTGCTGTGCTGGGACTACTGGTGATCATCAAGCTGCTATGGGAGCAACGGCTAGGGCCTCTACCGGGCAGTGAGTCGGTAGCAGGGGGCGCGGTGATCGTCGCGGCGCACCTCTACGGTACAGTGGCCGGCGGGTTGTTCCTGACCGTGGCGCTAAGTCGACGCCGCTGGCGGGAGCAGGTGTTGGGTAGGGTTCAAAGTTGAAAGTTGAAAGTTGAAAGTTGAAAGTTGAAAGTTGAAAGTTGAAAG